>JAKAAL010000978.1 GCA_021802375.1 Bacillota bacterium
CCCCAAGAGAAGCGTGGTAACGATAGGGAGCAATGAAGAGCGTGTGCGCAATGCGAGGATGTCACAAGTCCTGAGCACCAACGCCAAATACAATTTTCCCTTAAAAAGATCGTGGTCGACCGATTGCAACAAAAGCAAGATACGTGGCAGCGGTTACCCGGATTATCTGCACGGAGAATGGGATCGGCCGAAGACCGAATGCTAGAATCAACCAACGCATGATGCCTTTAAAGGCTCTCACTTTCCAGCCCCAATCCATCCCTTGTTCTTCAGTACTCCATGCTCCCCTGAGAGAAACATGACTTCGCGAATTCTCACGGAGTCACGTGAATCTTTTATACTGTCTCTATGAATGAATGACACGTAAAATTGTATACAAAAAAACTCACCAAAATATTAGTGAGCCACTATACACTATAAAATTGGTGACGAGGGCGGGACTTGAACCCGCACGGGTTACCCCATACGCCCCTCAAACGTACGCGTCTGCCAGTTCCGCCACCCCGTCACAGCAGTGCTATTCTATCAGGTTTCTATGTGCGTTACAAGCAAAAGATCCTGACTCCGTTACGTCCTTCAATGGCTCATCAAAGGGATAACGACCAACACCCGTTCGATTTTAGAGGGAGTTTGGTGCTTCTTTGTATCTATGGAGATTATTCTACCGGGTTCGGAGCATAACGGGATATGATCTGTTTACCTGAACCCATCGACTTGACCCCACACTCCGGGATCGTACGCCCACCTTAGGGCCTCTAAATATCCTGAACCACGCACCAAAGTCTTTGTCGCTTTCATAACACCGCTGGACCACTTCTTCCCCCTCTCTCCCACACAAGAGATGGTCGATTCACAGTGGATATCCGTATGCACGATCGACCCGAGCCACTCGGACCGAAAACGCATCATACCATACCGTGCGGCCCGTTAATTGCACCTCTCGATGCCGAGTCTGCTCGCGCCACTTCTGGATGGATTCCAATGACGTCCAGTACGACACAGTAATTCCCAGGCCGTCTATGGAACGCACACTCTCTAGGCCCAAAAAGCCTGGTTGGTTCCGTGCTAGCGTTTCCATTTCTCTTGCCGCCTGAACATAACCCTCCTGGTCATTGGCACTCAGGGATGAACTAAAAATGACGGCATAATATGGCGGCGGCTCCGCGATCCTTAATACGGTAGAACAAGGCTCTTCCTGAGCCGATTTAGGGGCCACCCTGAGGACAAATCTCACCCGGCTATTACCGCGGCCATCATAATTTCGCGTCACTGGGATGCCCTCCACAATCGCATCACCATCTTGGCACTGAAAACCCATGTGAAGATGAAAAGCAATGGATCCGCGGTTCCCAGGAGATGTCACACAATGGACCTCGCGACAACCCCGGTTGCGCACCGTGGCAATAAACTCTTCATAGAGCTTTCGAGCTAAACCCCGTTGGCGATACTCAGGATGCACGCCGACAAAATGTATGTAGGCTTCTAACGGATGGACTGCGGACACCAATCCAACCAAAAATGCCACCACGGTGTCGCCATCAACGATGGCAAAGCTCGTGTCGACAAAGTGCTGGAAAAACAATTTAGGGAGCATGGCGGCCATGGGGCGGCCATCCCACCACTGATCGATGACAGCCATTATGGTTGGATAATCTTCTTCCTCAAGATGCCGGATTAACATGCCCCCCGTCCTTTCCTACATCCATTTGTGCTGACATCTCAGGCGATATCTGCGGGTTTCTAGAATCGATTGACCGTAGCCAAAGAGGCAAAGGCCCCAAGGTGTGGGTACTCATACGGATCCCCCAAACAGCGCTAATACCTCTTCAGCCGTATGGCGGTTTTGGGTGTCACGACTTATAAAACGCTGCACCGCAAAGGATTCGAGCCGGGCGCCCTGATAGGCATGACGGATATCCTCGGTAGCATGGTTAGAAATCAGCACCGGAATTCCTCGGGCGCCCAGATCCCTAGCCATTTGCACCAAATCGTCTTGGTCTCCCTGCCCAAACCCTCCGGCGGCGTAATCGGTGAAATTAGCGGTCGCCGAGAGCGGGACATAGGGCGGATCGCAATACACCACGTCGCCCGGCTCTAGATTCGCCATCACTGCGCGAAAATCTCGATGTATAAAGGTAGCCGTTTGAGACCTTTGGAAAAAACAGTCCATTTCTCTCTGAGGGAAGTAAGGGATCCGATAACGACCGAACGGAACGTTAAATCCACCGCCGGCATTGTAGCGACAGAGCCCATTGTATCCATGCCGGTTTAGATATAAAAATAGAGCGGATTTCTCCCAAGAATCTTGGCTCGTATTAAATCGCTCGCGCAAAGCGTAGTAGCGCTCCGGCGTATTGTTTTCCGGGACAAAGAATTCTTTACAGAAATCAATAAACCCTTCTCCGTGACGTTGGAGCGTACGGTACAGGGTTATTAGATCTAAGTTTGCGTCGGCTAGTAAGGCCGCCGAATAGGTGGTATTGAGCCATACCGCTGCGGACCCCACAAAAGGTTCTACCAAGCGATGGCCATGGGGTAAGAGGGCTTGGATTCGCGAAACCAGTCGATATTTGCCCCCTGCCCATTTTATAAAAGGTTTCACTAATATTTCGCCTCCGTCTCCATTGAACCACAGTAACGAACACTTAGGATACGCCATCCGCGATCCCAGTACTGCTTTGAGACGGATATCCTCCGCC
>JAKAAL010000979.1 GCA_021802375.1 Bacillota bacterium
AGCCATCCGATCCCCTGCTGGCCACCGTGATCGAGAACCTGCCGAAACATGTTCGCTATGAGGTCGTGACCCTCGCCGAAGCCCACGGCACTCGCGGTGCGGTGAGCGCCGTCGAACGCATTATCCGCTCCTTCGATGAGCATCGGGGCCGCCAAGCCCGCGAGCCCGTTCCCCTGAAGCACCTGGTCTTGGGGACGGAATGCGGAGGCTCGGACGCGTGCTCGGGGTTGTCGGCCAATCCCGCCCTTGGCCGCGTCAGCGATATGCTGATATCGCAGGGAGGACGTTCCATTTTAGCGGAGACCACCGAGCTTATCGGCGCCGAGCACTTGCTGGCGCAAAGGGCCACTGAGCCTCGCGTTGGCGAACGGCTGCTGGCGGCCGTGACCCACGCAGAGACCTCTTCGATGCGGATGGGGGTGGATTTTCGGGGAGCGCAGCCGGCTCCAGGCAATATTGAAGGCGGCATTAGCACAATTGAGGAAAAATCGTTGGGTTGCGTGCACAAGGGTGGCAATAGCCCCTTGATGGCCGTCATCGACTATGCTGAGCGCCCGCCTGTGCCCGGTCTTACCGTCATGGATACCCCCGGTCATGATGTGATGCAATTGGTCGGCATGGCCGCCGGTGGCGCGCAAGTGATTGTCTTTACCACGGGACGCGGCACGCCCACGGGATCCGCTATCGTGCCCGTAATCAAGATGTCGACCCGAAGTGCGCTCAAACAGAGCCTGGCCGACGTCATCGACATGGATGCCGGGCCGATCATCGATGGGATCTTGAGTGTGGATCAAGTCGCTCAGCAGCTGCTCAGAAAGATTGTTTTCGTGGCCAACGGCGAGTTAGTGGCGGCCGAGCGCGGCCGCCATCATGAATTTGGCATCTTTCCCGGCTGGGATGGAAAGGAGGTGGCCGAGTGAACCCGCCTCTGAAACTGGCCTTTTGTGAAGGTGGTAAGCTGATGGCCACGCGCGACCTGAGGGCCGGCTTTAAACCGCTTCACGTCCAAGCGGAAGACTTAACCGAGTTGGAGGGGCGGAGTCAGGAGCAAGCGCAGGATTGGGACGCGTTCCTAACGTCTGCTGTGGTGCAAGGCGAAGCGCTGGCGATGTCCGACATGCGTCCGAAGCTTCCCGTAGAGAGCGAAGTCTGGATTGCGGAGCCTAGCCCCAGCGAAACGACGTTGTTCTTTGGGGATCGCGCCCCGCGATCGCCGTTCCCCTGGGCACTGAAGGCGCCCAGGGGAACGGTGGCCGGCATTTCGGATCCGTTGGGACTTCGCCCCGACGCCATCTGGCATGTGCCGCTTCCGGGACTGGCCGTTTGGATTTCACCCGAGGGGGTCGTGCGAGGATACGGACTGGGCTTGGACGTCACGGCGCTCGACCGCTTGGCTGACAGCGTAACCGCTGCCAAGGTCTTTCATCACTCCATGGCCCTTTGTCCCATCCTGGCTCTAGCCGATCAGTCGGTTAAGGAGACCATGTCCGGACGCCTGGTGGTGGTGCGCCATGAGCGCCCCGCATTTTCTGGAGAGGTTTTGCTGACCTGGTCGCCGGAGTCCGTGCAACACGAGGTGGCTAAGCTTCGCCAGACGTGGGCTCTTCGGGGGTGGACAACCCTCATCATCCCTGGGCACATCGTATGGGACGAAGCTTTTGCGCTTGAAGATGAGGACCAGATTTCTTTTGAGGTCGAATCCCTCGGCCACATGGCGCATACGGCGCGAATCCTCCATCCTTCGTGGGCTTCGGTCGTACCGGCCCACGGGCAGCCTGTGGTAAAGGTGCATGAGCGCGATAACGTGGCGGTAGTGCTTTCGCCGCTTCGCGCAGGCGATTCGTTGCGGTTGCAGGGGCAAGAAATAGTGGCTCGCCAGGCGATTCCCTTCGGGCATAAAATCGCCTTAACCGAGATGGCTAAGGATGCCCCCGTCATTAAATATGGGGAGATTATCGGCCAAGCCGGTCAGCCGATTCAACCGGGAGAACACGTACACGTTCATAACTTTGACAGCCGGCGCGGTCGCGGCGACTTGGAAAAACCCGTGCCTCAGACTGCCAAGTAGGAAAAATGGAGGCGATCTAGGTGATTGAAGCCTATCCCGTGGAAAATGGTACATTCGGCATTCGCCGATGGCGCTTGGCGCTGCCGTCCGTCGTGTGTTCCACGCAGGCAGCGAGACGGGCGGTCGAGTCGGTGGAGTACGGCAAGACGGTGGAGCACCCGCTTGGATGCGCCCAAGTTGGCAGCGACAAGGAGCAAACCTTCAACACGTTAGTAGGCATTGGTGCCCATCCGAACGTGTCGCGCACGGTCGTGGTCGGCTTGGGTTGCGAGGGGGTACCCGCCCAAGAGATAGCCGAGGGCATTGGTCGGCGTGGCCGTGCGGCTGAAGCCATTTTAATCCAGGCTCAAGGTGGAATGAAGGCCACTATCGGCCAAGTAGAGCGTGCTCTGACGAAATCCGGCAGCGAAGCCAGGGATAGGGTGGGCATCGAGTTTCATCATCTTACCGTGGGCCTAGCCCATTTTCAGGAAATGGGCCCTTCGGGTCAGCGCTTGGCAGAGGCCTTAAGGGCAGCGGGTGCGCGCTTAATTTGGTCGGTTGAGGAGCCCCAGCGGGGACCGGGCCGGTTTCTACGATATGCAGAGCCCCTCCCGGACGACGCTGCCCAGGGATGGATGCGGGCG
>JAKAAL010000980.1 GCA_021802375.1 Bacillota bacterium
ACCGTCTCGTTCTTTCACCTGCTCCCGGTACCGAATGGTTCTGCGGGGTTTTGGGGCTGGTTTATCATCACCCTGATTCTTGTGGGTATTACGCTTTGGATCAATCTCTTCTTCATGTTTCGGGCGTTGACGCTGGCGTTGCTAGCGGCATTTGGGCCGCTCTTGGGCGGTATCACCTTTCTCCATCCCAGTTTCGCTCGGATCGGCTTGCAATATTGGCGGGAATTAGCTCTGGGTATCTTTGAGCAGTCCTTTATGGCGGCGGTGCTCATGATGTTTTTTCGTGCGTACACGCTGACGGGTTCTGGCACAAGTTGGATTCTCATTGCGGCCTTCGCGATCATGATTCCGACGCTCACCAATATGTTTCGCGGGCTATTTGGCCAAGGCGTGATGGGCGGCCGTTCGGCCTTCATGGCTGCGATGGGCGCTGGTGCCGTGCTTGGGGCGATGGATTTGGCACGGCAGACGTCTCACGCCATTAGCGGGCGCTCTGGTTCCGGGCAGGCTGCGTCGAAGTCTGGTTCCTCGGGCTATGTGGGGAGTGGCGCAGAACCCGCTTCTACTCCCAGTATTTCAGCTGAGAGCCTTCGAGGTCGGGATGCGCGCGCGGGTCGTTCCGGTCCTCTCACAGGAGTCTCCAACCGATTCGGAAGCGCAGTCTCTGCGGCGCGTCAGATTGGCGGACGTGTGGGTCATGCAGCGGGAGCGATTACGGGCGGACTCATCGGGGCAGGGGCTGCGGGTATCGCCGGGGCCGACATCGGTGCGCGACTTGGCGGAGCCGTCGGTAATCGCATGGGTCGTGCGTCAGCAGGTGGTATGCTGGCGGCTGGGGCACTGGGCTCCCAGGTCATTGGGGCTGGTACGGACACCTTGCGATACCGACGGTCGGCTTCTAACGGGGCGAATGATTCCGTCGTAACGGCGTCTCCCACCGAATCAATGACCAGTTCGTTTGACGGGAATGTTCAGGAGGCTAATCCCATTCAGCCAGCGTGGAATGTTGTTGATGGCGTGGCTCTGGATGGCTTGAATGCGGCCGCCCATGGTTCGTCGTCGGAGGCCGGAACGCACTTTCAGGGTTTTGATGCACGGACCAATCCTGATGGGCGACCGGAGCCTACGACCTACAAAGGATTTCTGGGCCAACGGTTGGTCGGTAGTGCAACAGCGGGTGCGCATGCGCCCACAGCCGGGATGACGGTGGCCGAAGGTCGGCTTACCGCATCCCGTGAAGCGTGGGGGTTGATGGGTGCCGGTTTGGGGGGCACTACCGGCCAACGTGTGGGTCAAGCGGTGGGCACGGCGGCGTCTATTCGTCAATATCAACAAGTCCGCAACCAGTTTCAGAGTGCCCCCGATCAAGCAATGAACCAACTGGTTGTGGGCCAAACCCTCTCGATGGTGCAGCACCCGACGCATCGGGAAATGTGGGTGCAGTCGCCCGAAGGGTCGAAACGAATTGGCGTCGACGCAACACATGCCGATGCGCGAGTGGTGGCGGGGTCCCCGCATATCCAAAACTACGAAGTGGTTGATCTTGCAACACTGAGTTCCAGTCAAGCACAAAAGGCGGTGACGTTGGACGAAAATCGCGCCTTGGTGCCTGTCGGGGCTGGGTACATCCAACACGCGGATGTGAGCTTGAGTACGGACTTCGATGCCATGGTATTTAGTCGCAACGTCTAGCTTTCGTAGGGACAGCGAGTAACGGACGTTTCCTTGATCGCATAGACCGTGTGTGCTAAAGTCAAGATACAAAGGAGCCGAGGTTGCGCCCTCGACTCCCCGGTACAGCGCCCGAGAGGGTGGCTTATTCCCGGAAACTTATTCGATACCGAAGAACCGCCGACCTAACTGGGCAGTCAGGGGCGGTTCTTCTGGTTAACAGCGATAATCGCCACGACGAGCGTTGCCAATGCAACTGCAAACGTGAGACCTTGCCATGTCACCATCGCCTCACCCCCTTTCGGGAGTGAGCCACCCCTGAGCCACTGTACTTGTCTATTATACCAATCCCAACCGGCGCACCCGGTACGATAAGCACAGCATCCCCGACCGCCCTGTCGGTTTAGTGTATATTTCAGACATGGGAGGGTTGCTGGTGGGAATCAAAATGCCGGAAGCTTATTTCGCAACAACGCGCCAAATCATTACCGTTAAACAAGCCCAGCGTATGGGCCTCAAAACATTGAGCGGGCGGATATCTTGTGCTGAAAAGGACTGCTCTGCCCGACTCAGATTCGTGGATACTTACGTCAAAGGGGAGGAACGTGAAACGCCCGTTGCGGCACACTTTAGTCTCATCTCCAGCATCACGAGCCCGCATTCCGAGGATTGTCGGTATAATCTTGACGCCCAAGTGCGCATTGCAGCACGCGAAGCCCCGAATCTCCTGTACAGCCTGAGAAACGGGACACACGAATTCCGACTTCATGTGCTATCTGATGTGTTGCAAAACAAGATGGTCCCCAACGACGCCAGCGGAAGCGCGCCGAACGCAAATGACTCGCGGCCAACGAGCGTCGAGTATCAAACACAGGGATCACTGTCGGCCTACCTCTCAACTGCAAACCGGATCGCAGTTTTGGCGGCGCGAGTCGAGGATAACGAAGACCTTGCCCGACGAATCAAGCTACGCTTTCGGGACGAGGCTATCCCATGGACCGACTTTTACTTTGACGAG
>JAKAAL010000981.1 GCA_021802375.1 Bacillota bacterium
CGTTAACGAAGACTGGGCCGGACCCGCTGGTCGATGGCGGCTTGGAGTCTCGGACTTGAAGGTTTGTGTCAATTATGTACAATATATGCCATAGAACGCACATTAACAAGTCACGAAGTGGCTCATCTACTTGGGGTCAACATCAAGACTATTCAACGGTGGGATCGCGAGGGACGACTGAAGCCCGCCGGTCGAACAGCGACGGGGCGGCGGTATTACACCGAGGACCAAATTCGAGCTTTCCGGCAGCAGCGGCCCGTGTCGCCTCGCCTTCGGAAGATCGTGGCCTATTGCTGAGTGAGTAGCCAAAGGCAGAGACCGGAACTGAAAAATCAGCGGCTGGCCTTAGAACAGTTTTGCACCGCGCGCGGGATGGTCAACGTGGAGTTCATCGAAGAGATCGGCGGGAGTATGAACTTTCGCCGCAAACGGTCTTTAGCGTTGATGGATGACGAACAGTCGGGATACTGCTTCTCGCCCACCAAGATCGGTTGACGCGCTTTGGTTTTGAGTGGTTCGACCGATTCTGCCAGCAACGCGGGTGCGAGATTTTGGTCCTCAATCAAGAGCATTTGTGGCCCGAATCGGAGTTGGTTCAAGATTTGCTCACTATTACCGATATGTTTGCGGCACGGTTGGACGGACTGCGGACCTATCGCAAAAGCTTAAAGGAGGCTATCGATGCCGATATAAGCCGGGAAGGTCCCGCCTGATCCAGTCCCGTTGTTCAGCACACGTCGATCACTGCTCGATGGGTTTGGACTTGGGCTTTGGTAGCGTGAAATTGGCACTGTGCGGATGGGCCTCAATCGCAGGAGACCATGGAGAAAGCGTTTCATGCGTTGAAGTTTCAGCAATTGTCCAGCCGACACCACGACATCCATTGGGCAGTCCAGGCCTATTTGTTGGCCAATTTAGACGATGCCTGGCAGCGAAGCCAACCGATATTCGTGTGTTCAAGAACCAAGGGAATCCGTTTGCTCGTGTCTAGCTGGCGAATGAGAAGGTTCAGGTCGGCGCATGTCACATACCATTGTCGAAAGTGGGTTGGGGACGGATGCACGCGTGGCTTTGTTTAGCGGGTAAAATCTTGGGTGCCCGTGAATCTGGCCAATGGCCCACTCAACCTGCCCAGCCCGCGGTGGTTGGATTCGCACGGATCCGGGAGTGGAACACGTGGATATCAGGGGCTAGGCTGTGCCCGTCTGCTCCACGGGGGGAGCAGATCATTGGGCGCAAACTTCCCCGCTGCGTCGGGCGCCGCCTAAACAGGGCATTAGCGGACCGAGCTTCGGACTATGCCGGCCACGAAAACCCGAATCGGGTTGGCTCATTGCGAGCGCTCCCCCAAGGATGCTGCCATAGCAAGCGGGGGGTTATGAAACGCCATTGATCGAAACGCCTCGAAGAAGGCCGGTAGATCGGAGGAGGGAAGACATGGAAAAGGAATTTCTGGGCCGGCTTGCCGTTGTGACAGGCGGCGCGCACGGCATCGGTCGGGCCACTGCCCTGCGCATGGCTCAAGGGGGTGCTACAGTATGGATTTTAGACCGCGATGGCAACGCGGGAGAACAGTTTGTTGATGAACTGTCACAACAATCCTACAACGCACACTTTATGAAAACCGAGCTGGCGCAGCGATCCAGCGTGGAATTTGCATTTGGCCGAATTCAAGACGAGGCTGGAGGCGTAGATATGCTGCTTAGTTGCGCTGGGATTCAACGGTATGGCGACGTGGTGGAAACATCGGAAGAGACTTGGGACGAGGTCTTTGATGTCAATGTCAAAAGCGCCTACTTCGTGTGTCACGCTGCCATTCCCATGATGCGGCGGCGCGGTGGCGGCGCCATTGTCCTTGTCAGTTCAGTCCAAGCCTTTGCGACGCAGGAGCGGGTCGTGGCATATGCTGCCTCTAAGGGCGCATTGGTGACGATGACCAAGGCCCTTGCGTTGGATCATGCACGCGATCGCATCCGCGTTAACGCCGTTGCGCCAGGATCGGTGGATACACCGATGCTGCGCAGTTCGGCGGCCCTATTTGCCAGCGGCGATGCTTCCCAGTTACTAGACCAATGGGGACTAGCCCACCCCTTAAAACGTTTAGCGCAAGCAGAAGAGATTGCTGAAGTTGTTGCTTTTTTGGCCAGCGATCGGGCCAGCTTTGTAACGGGCGCAACTGTCCCGGTAGACGGAGGCCTATTGGCGAAAGTTGGCGTGATATTGCCGTCTTCATCCGATTGAACCCAGACAAGCGATAGTTGCGAAGTCGCACCGGGTTGGACCGAGCACATAGGCCGGGCTATGCGCCATCGCTTGGGGACACTCTCTGAGATCTGCTGAGGTCTAATATTCACCGCCGTGTGGCGCTCTCAGTGCTGTATCAAACGCCGATCCGATTACGCCACAGCCATTTCCACTACGCGAGGACCCGGATCATCCAGGGGTGTAGTGGAGAGAGTGCCAGGGTTCTCTTACTACGGCCTTTTATATATTTCGGAATCGGGGATTCAAATTTGAGCAAGGAGACCAACGCCCAGCGCCAACATGCAAATCGTTAGACGAGTGACGGGGTCTCTTCGTTTTTTTAAAAAACAAATGTCTTTGGACTGAAAGATTATCGTTCTGCAAAAGCTTGCGCCATTGGTGGCGGAAAGAAGATGCGAACGCTCGGAGCTTTTGACTGGG
>JAKAAL010000982.1 GCA_021802375.1 Bacillota bacterium
ACGCGACGAATACGTTCGGCTGTGGGCCTCAATGCGTGACACTCTGAGAAATCCTCGGGAACGATGAGGGTACAGATTCGGTTGTGCAGCTTGTAACCTAAGAAATTCAGTCGGAGGTAGTCCGACCGTGGCAACGTCCCATTCGGCCACGTAGCCAATCGCGCATCCAGAGGAGGCGAGGTCTGACCCGGGGGCTAGCAAAACACCAGGCCGTAGCCTGAAGCGAACTCTGCCGCGTCGAAAATGTCCCCCGTGAAATCGGACTATCGGGAATGACGAAGGAGTCGAGCCCCGGGCCGAAGGACGAAGACTGGCAGCATCCGGGAAGTGATGGGAAAGTGCACCGGGTGGTCCTTCCGGCGTCTGGGGGGCGGCATGGGGTCAAGGATCGCTTAGCCAACCAGGGAAGGACTTGGGGCCCGTCTGGAGCGCCCGCGAAGGGCAGGGCTATCCGTATAAGCGTACCCCGTGAAATCGGGGAGTGGCGCCAAGCCGGGCAGATCGGGTCGTCGTACGGAGGACCTGGGGGACAACAGAACCCTCGGCGAGGCAAGGACCGGTGGACGACTCATGGTCCTCGCGGTCGTGGCCAGAGCTTCAGCTCGAGGACTGCGACCTTGAAGGGAGACCCGTAGGTCGGAGCCAACTCGGAGCGGCGGGAGGTGGATAGGCGGGTGCCTTTGAACCTCGCCTAGCCGAGGCAGACTTCGGGTGGAGTCGTCGTTTGAAGCCGTATCCGGGAAAACCGGCCGTCGGGAATTTTAGAGAGGTTGCAGGAAATCGGGCAGGGTGGCGTACTGAGGCACTGTCAATCGAAAGAGGCAGCAAACGGAGCGATAGTTCACCGATACTACGGCGCCTGCAGCCTACTCGATAACCCGGCTTTTTTGAAGAAAGCATCTTAGAAAATGAGGCCTTTTTTTAAAAAATGTCGTTGGGGGGGGCACTTCCCTCTGGACGCCAACGCACATACGCTATGGTCCGATAGTAAGGGGATAAATTCCCCGAATCATACGTCATCGGAGGCGATTCTTTCATGCTACGACCGAGTGGTAAGGATGCGGACTTTCGTCAGGCGCTGGAGCAGGACTTAGCCGCATGGAATCCGGCCTGGGAGAAAGAAATTTCTTGGAGTCTCACGGCCGACATTGATCGATTACTGGAACCCATTCAAGCTCTGTATAGCGCCACGCGAGGCCGTCCAGCCTTTGATCCGGCGCAATTGCTGCGAGCGATTGGCTTATTGACGGTGCGCGAAACGGCCAGTCTCGTAGATGGCTTCAAGGAAATTCGCCAAATACCGTGGCTGGCACGCTTATGTGGATGGATCCGCCCTGAAGACTTACCTGCCATCGGCACGGTGTATGCCTTCTTAAGGCGCTTGTATCCCGAGAAAACCCGGCGCGTGGGGGCTTGGCGTCTGCCCTCAGGCCGGCGGCGGTTACACCTCAAGACCGGCCAAAAAATGCCGCCTCGGCACCCCGGAGCGGTGGCCCGAGTCGCTCGACGGGTGGCTCGCGAAGCCCAACGTCCCTCGCGCTTGCCGTCCCCCTCCGATTGTTGGGACGAGCTCTTAGCACGCACGACCGTCGAAAGTGTCGAACGGCAGATCCTTCCCCCGACCTGGCACATCGCCCCGGATGGGACGCCTATCGAGAGTGGCGCTTCCTCATTTAGCAAGAAAACCTGCCAGTGTCCTGGCACGTCGTGCCAGTGCCGTCGGTGGTTTAGTGATCCCGTCGCCTTGCCCGGGTGGGACAGCCATCGGCATCGCTACTTTTTGGGCTATATGCCGCTGGCGATGGCCGTGGTCAACGCGGTCCCGGGGGACACGAGCCATCCCTTGATCGTGAGCCTGAATCTCCACCCCGGCAATCGCAACGACGCCGTGGCCTACCCTCACCTGTTGGTCAAAACCCAAGCGCTCTATGCGGAGCGTTCAGTCCCCATTACGATGACCCATGGTATTGGAGACGCCGCGTTTGATGCGGATCCCCTCTGGACGTTTACTCGAGACCGCCAGGTCATTCCGGTGTTTGCGCCCCATAGCCTCGTCACCCCGGCCCGGATGAGTGCGGCGGCAGAAGCAGCGGGCATCCAGTTGGTCGGCGAACAGCATCAACCGGTGTGTGCCGATGGCCAGGTGCTGATTCCCCTGGGCACTCGCCGGGAAGGCGTCACCGTGGATGCTTGTCCCTTGCGTCAACGAAAAACGGCGACCTGTACGACTCCCTGCGCCAAATGCGGCAAAACCGTCACCTTCAATGATCATGGCTCCCGCTATGCCCAAAGCGGAGTGTCTTATGGCAGCCCGGCCTGGAAAAGCCTCTATGCCGAACGGACGGGAGTGGAACGGGCGTTCAGTCTGTGGACGCAAGACGGAATTAAACGAGCGCATCATCGGCGCCCTTATTTGTGGACGGCCCGTTTGGCCATGGGCGCTATCGTCGCCCATCACCAAGCGTGGGCTCGCCACACTGAAGCGGCGTAACTCGTTCATAGAAAGAAGGTGAGGAGCCCACAATCACATCCACTCGACGAGATCCGGCGAGAAGCGGACCTCTAAGAGCTGACGGTCCATGCGCGATGTGCTCGGCCAATCCTCCACCCCGTTTTTACCAAAACAAATGTGTGGATTATTCCCTGGATCTTTTATGAAAACTCTCCTAGCATCCTTTCAATCT
>JAKAAL010000030.1 GCA_021802375.1 Bacillota bacterium
TAAAAATACCTCCAGAAGAAATCTGGATGCCTAGCAAGATGACGCGATTCGACTGGTACTCGCTGACCGGCCACGATACCAAAAGTGCCTTGTCTTTTACTTGCACCCCGACTTTCTCGCTCGCGTTGCCCCGCACAATCCCGTCGCGGTCAATACGCCAATGTCGCATAGCGCCGGTCCCTGGCATATGGACCGACACGTGAAACGTTTCATCCGCCTTGATGGCGTGTGTCAGTTCGATGTGCGCCGTTTGGCGCCCCCCCCACTATGGCCCACGCGACCCGCCGTATGGGCGTATCTTTTCGTAACCATTGCGCCAACACGTTACGGGTCGGGTTGGTAACCGAGGCTCGGATGCCGTTGGTGGCCTCACCAGCCATCGTATCGATGGACTCTTCAAACAGCATCTCAGATCCTCGAGCAAACGCCAACATGAACGGCTTAATTAGCTCAACTTGACTTTGATAGGCCATTAAGGCTCGTTTCTTCTGCAGCACAGTTTCGGGCTCTAGCCGTAATTCTTGCCATCGGTGGGGATGAACCCGCACCAACGGTGCGGGGGCCTTTTGACGCTGACGAGGTCTAAACGCCAATGGAAAGGGCCAAGCGGGCCAGTGTACCAGATAACTGAGGTGACGGACAGGAATCCCCAATTCAGCCCCTGCTAAACGGGCAAATGCCCCCGTGGCCCAATGATCGGGATGCTCATCATAGGCACTCGGCGCCACAATAGTCTCGGGCTTTTGCTTCATAAGGAGATCACGGAGCAATGACCATAACACGCGACCGAGATAGGCCCGCCCGTATCCTGGAGTCTCAATATATGGGGATTCGGTTACCCCTGAGGTCAGACTTTGAAATGGTTCACCGTCCCAATGGTTCATCAGTAAGCGCTCCAGTCCACCGTCAGGGAATCCCAAAAAATGCACATGGTCGGCTGCCACACCCATAATTGCTAGCGCTTGCAGCGCTTCACGCATCCGCCGATATCCTAGATTAATGTACTCGGCGGCACTAACCTCAAGTGCCAAATAGTACCGTTCGGCATCTTGCACAAACCCATCGCCATTGGTCATCAGTATCACGTCGACTGGGGCGCCACGTTCCACGTAATGACTAATTAGGCCCCCGGCACCCAGCACTTCATCATCTGGATGTGGGGCGACCACCACCAGTCCACCCGTATTACGGTTCAACACGGAAGAGAGGGTCTTGGGCACTGACGGTATCGCCCTTTTGCACGTGCAGAGCGGCAATCTTTCCGGCGATCGGCGAAGTAATTTCATTTTCCATCTTCATGGCTTCCAGAATCACGATGATCTGGCCCTGAACCACACTTTGTCCCACGCCGGCTCGTACGTCGAGGACAGCTCCCGGCAAGGGAGCCTCGACGGTAATTCCATTGCCTTCTCCACGGGGTTTAGTCGGTGAGCCAGCGGGCTCGGGAATTTGGGGTTTACGAACGATATTTTCCGTCGGTGTCGGTAGTGGCGGTGCCACTACCGCAGATGGGATAGCGGTCGATGCCGCGCCATCGAGTTCTTCTGCCTCGACCTCATACATCACCCCGTTAATTGTCAGTCGAAATCTACGTACTGCCATCCATCACGTCGTCCCTTCTTGAGGATCTTTCGATCCGTTTACAGCCACCGCCACAACGTGGTACGTGGCCAACTTTCTCGAATTCTAATACGATAATCGCCTTCCGATGATTCCCGGCCTTCTTCCATGGTTAATAAGGTAGCCATAATGAGAGCCACCACCTCAGGATCCACAGGCTCGACAGCGGTTCTCGGCGCAACTGGCATGGTCATAGTGGAATGTTGCCGTGCCGCTTGTCCGGCCGGCTCTCCTTTTTGTTAAAGAGCCCCATCAGGGCTCGAGCGACATGCGCTCTAGTGTCGGCGGGGTCGATGACCGCATCGATGTACCCGTGCCCGGCTGCCACATACGGGCTGGCAAACTGGTCCCGGTACTCTTGCGATTTAGCGCGCCGGGCCAGGACCGGATCGTCAGCCTCCGCAATTTCTTGCCTAAAAATAATATTGGCGGCGCCTTCAGGCCCCATGACCGCAATCTCTGCCGTAGGCCAAGCCATCGCGAGATCTGCTCCTAAGCCACGGCTACACATGGCTAGGTAGGCGCCCCCATAGGCCTTGCGAAGAATTACCGTGACCTTCGGCACCGTCGCTTCAGCATAAGCGTACAAGACCTTCGCGCCATGGCGGATAATTCCCCCGAACTCTTGCGAGGTGCCGGGTAAGTACCCCGGGGTATCGACTAAGGTCAAAAGCGGTATGTTAAAGGAATCGCTAAACCGCACAAATCGGGCGAGCTTAGTCGACGCGTTAATATCCAGGGTGCCCGCTAGTACGCGCGGCTGATTCGCAACCACCCCAACCGACCTCCCGCCAATGCGACCTAAACCCACCACGAGGTTATCCGCGTAACCCGCTTGCAATTCGAAAAAGCTGTCGCGATCAAGCAGGGCCTCAATCGCCACTTTGACGTCATATGGCTTATTGGGGTCTGCCGGAATCAAGTGACGTAGCAGCGGCTCGTCCCGATCCAACGGATCCTGAATTTCCAGAACCGGAGGTTCCTCTCGATTATTATTAGGTACGTACGTCAAAAATCGACGCACCCACTCCAAGGCTTCGTGGTCATCCCGGGCAGCTAGGTGCGCCACCCCAGACTTCCGCACTTGGGCTTCGGCACCCCCAAGTTCCTCAGATGTCACCGTTTCTCCAGTCACGGTTTGGATGACTTGGGGCCCGGTAATAAACATCTGGCCCGTATTACGGACCATGATAATTAAGTCGGTTAGCGCCGGAGAATACACCGCGCCCCCCGCCGTAGGCCCCATGATGACCGTGACTTGCGGGATAACGCCAGAAGCCCAGGTGTTGCGCTTAAAGATCTCCCCGTATCCGTTTAATGCGTCTGCCCCTTCCTGAATTCGGGCACCACCGGAATCATTAAGCCCGATTATCGGGGCCCCTGCTTTCAGAGCTAAGTCCTGCACCCGCTGTATCTTGGCAGCATGCATCTCACCTAGCGATCCTCCAAGGACGGTAAAGTCCTGGGAAAACACATACACTAACCGATCGTGGACGCGACCAAAACCGGTGACTACCCCATCAGCCGGTGCCACTGCTTTGTCCATCCCAAACAATGATGCCCGATGAGTTACATGGGCCCCGATCTCTTCAAAGGTGCCCTGATCCAGGAGCACCTCAATGCGCTCACGGGCGGTCAGCTTCCCGGATTGATGTTGGCGCAACACCCGTTTGGGGCCACCCATCGCGAGAACCTCTGCTTGCCGCTTCTTTAGCTCATCCAATGGTGCGTTACTCACGGCCTGGCTCCCCCGGTTGAACTAACTCTAATAACACGCCGCCGGTTGCGTCGGGGTGCACGAAGCCAACCAGGGATCCATTGGCCCCAGGCCGTGGCTCGGCATCGATGAGCCGTAGGCCACGGGCCCTAATGTCTTCCATGGCCTTACGAATGTCCGCGACCTCGACCGCGATGTGATGTAAGCCCGGTCCACGCCGCTCAATGAAGCGTGCCACGGGAGAGGTTTCGTTAGTGGGTTCCAATAACTCGAACCGGCCCCCTTCAAAGGGCAGAAACGCCACGTTTACTCCATCCGAGTCCACTGTTTGGCGGTGGGAGACCGTAATACCGAGCGCCTGGTACACTCCGATCGCCTCATCCAAACTACGTACCGCGACGCCTAAATGGTCAAGTTTCATCAGTGTCTCTCCTGCCTTTCTCACAGAACGGATGGTGGGCGATACCGACCAAAGTGGTTTTTTAGTACGCCCACCATTTCGCCCAGCGTTGCATACGTCTTGACCGCATCCATGAGAGGGTCCAACAGGTTTCGATTGTCGACCACGGCCCGGTCCAAACTCGCCAGTGCTGCCGCAACCTTTTTGGCATCGCGCCGCGCCCGGACGTCGGCCACCTTAGCAATTTGGCGCGATTCTAGCGTTTCATCGACCCGGAGAATCTCCCGATTGGGTGCCTCTTCTCCTCCAAATCGGTTCATCCCCACAATCACCTGTTCCCCTGACTCGACTTTTTGCTGAAAACGCCAAGCTGCGTCCTGGATCTCTCGTTGAATGTAACCTTGTTCAATGGCCTCCACTGCTCCCCCGAGCCCCGCAATGTGGTCTAAATAGGTCCTGGCCTCCGCTTCCAGTCGGTCCGTCAGCGCCTCGACAAAAAACGATCCTCCTAAGGGGTCAGCGGTCGTCGTGACCCCCGCCTCATACGCCAAAATTTGTTGCGTACGGAGCGCTACGCGGGCAGACGCTTCGGTCGGAAGGGCCAGTGCCTCATCCTTGGAGTTAGTATGTAAGGATTGAGTTCCCCCTAACACCGCAGATAAAGCCTGCAGGGTAACGCGTGCCACATTGTTATCAGGTTGTTGCGCGGTTAGGGTCGACCCGGCGGTTTGGCTATGAAATCGCAACTGCCAGGATCGCGGATCCCGGGCACCAAATTTATTGCGCATAATATCCGCCCACAACCGGCGAGCCGCACGAAACTTTGCGATTTCCTCAAAAAAATCCATGTGCGCGTTAAAAAAGAAAGACAGCCGCGGTCCAAACACATCGACGTCCAGCCCTGCCGCTCGCGCTGCCTCGACATAGGCGATGCCGTTGGCAAGGGTAAATGCAATCTCCTGGGCCGCTGTGGACCCCGCCTCACGAATATGGTAACCCGAAATACTTATCGTATTCCAGCTCGGGAGATGCTTCGCACACCATGCAAAGGTGTCGGTGATGAGCCGCATCGACGGCTTCGGCGGGAAAATATAGGTGCCCCGCGCCGAATACTCCTTAAGGATGTCGTTTTGAATGGTTCCACTAAGAACTTTCAGGTCGACTCCTTGTTTTTCGGCGACTGCAGCCACCATCAGCAGAAGCACGGCGGCCGGCGCGTTGATGGTCATCGATACGGACACCCGGTCCAAGGGAATCCCGGCAAAGAGAATTTCCATATCCGCCAAGCTGTCAATGGCGACTCCCACCTTACCCACCTCACCCCGGGCCGGTTCTTGGTCCGAGTCGTAGCCCATCTGAGTTGGCAAGTCAAACGCAATCGATAAACCGGTTTGCCCTTGTTCTAAGAGGTATCGGTAGCGGCGATTGGATTCTTCGGCCGTCCCAAATCCCGCATATTGGCGCATCGTCCAATAACGCCCGCGATACATGGTGGGGTAGATGCCACGCGTGTAGGGGTACGTACCCGGAAATCCCAGCTTTTCGAGATATTCGCTAGTATCCCAGTCGATCGGCGTGTAAAGCGCCTCAACTGGGATTTCCGAGACCGTCTCAAATTTCGCGAGAGATGATTGGCCCCGTTTCGCAAACGGCTGCAAAACGGTTTGTTGCCATTCCTGATAGGCCGCCAGTAGCTCTCGGTCCAGGTCTCCCACCCTAAAACCCTCCTAACCTCACTCCCGAATTACCGCAACCATCCCCGAATCCGCATCGCTTGTGCGATCCGATCCGTGGCGACCAGGTAAGCGGACTTGCGTAAGGTCACTCCAAAGCGTTCATGCATGGTATGCATCTCGGCCATGGCCCGCGACATGTAGGATTCGAGGCGCTGGTTAATCTCTTCCTCGCTCCAGTAAAAACGCGTCTGGTTTTGCACCCATTCAAAATACGAAACGGTTACGCCTCCAGAGTTTCCTAAAACGTCGGGCACCACCATCACGCCCTTATCGAACAAAATTCGATCCGCCTCGGGAGTGGTGGGTCCGTTCGCGCCTTCACCGACAATACGCGCTTGGATGTTGTGCGCGTTATCTGCCGTAATCTGATTTTCCAAGGCGGCAGGAAATAAAATATCCACCGGCAGCTCCAACAACTCTTTGTTGTTGATAGGTTCTGCATGTGGATAGCCCTGCAAGTTCCGATTCACCCGTTTATATTCCAATAAGTCCGGAATATTGATTCCAGCCGGGTTATAAAGACCCCCATCTTTGTCAGAAATCGCTACCACCGTGGCCCCTAGTTGGTGCGAAATTTCTGCGGCCACTGACCCCACGTTACCAAAGCCTTGCACCGCAATCCGGCTCTTACTAAAATCAATGCCGAGTTCCGTGGCGAGTTGCCGAGTGGCAAATACCAAGCCACGCCCAGTAGCCGCCACCCGACCTGCTGACCCTCCAATCACCAAAGGTTTCCCGGTGATGAGCCCAAACGTGTTTTCTCCTCGAATTCGTGAGTACTCGTCGACCATCCACGCCATGATTTGAGGATTCGTGGATACGTCGGGAGCCGGGATATCTTTGTCTGGCCCAATCACTAGGCTCACGGCACGGATATACTCGCGGCTTAAGCGTTCGATTTCGCCTTCCGACAGTTGGTCGACATCGCACGCGATGCCTCCTTTGCCCCCGCCGTAAGGTAAATTTAGGAGTGCACACTTTACACTCATCCACATGGCTAAAGCCTTGACCTCGTCCATATTCACATCGGAATGAAACCTGAGTCCGCCCTTGGTCGGGCCGAGTGCATCATTGTGCTGCACCCGATAACCGGTGAACACCTGCACCGATCCGTCGTCTCTTACAAACGGAACCGCCACCTCGAAGGATCGTAATGGCTGCTTCAAAATTTCATAAGCGGCCGGCTCGACACCTAACGTATCAACCGCCTCTTTAAACGCTTGTTGTGCCCGCAAATACGGGTTAAGTGACGTATCCGCCACTGTATGCGCCCCCCTAGAGTTGTCCAAGATATCCGTCGGTATTATAGCACAAACCTAGAGAAACCCTGGGGCATCCCCCCGGATCTCGGCCGTTATTTGATACTGGGCGCGTTAGGAACCTTGCCCCCGACGGCCGATCGTAATATGGGCACTTCAACGTTTTCGGCTAGCCGTAAAACCAAGCGGTCTGGGGTTTGAGAGACCACGGTGCCAATGAGACCCCCTACGGTATAGACCTCTTCCCCTAGTTGGACGTCTGACTGCAGTTGTTTTCGCCGTTTTTGTTGCCGAGATTGCTGCATAAACATCCAAATAGTCATCCCAATGATGACAATAAAAAACACCCAATAAATACTGCTACCCCTCGTGGTCATCCACTCCTCTTCGTATCCGGTTGTCCTCTTCCTGACCGGTCATGACTAGTTCGGGATCCTCGGAAGAAATTCCTGCTTGGCGAATGCTCTAAAGACCAGGAAGTCCCGAGACGATATGGCTGATGGAACTCTCTAGGCTTCTAGGATACCCGGACGAGCCGGACGATAGACTAGGGGCAGTTGACGGAGGAATTGACGCGGAAGCGCTAGGAACCGTAGACGGCGTGGCACTGGTGGACGTAGATTTGGTTGGCTTGCCTTGACCGTGACGCGATTTGTGAGTGGAGTGCCTTGGCCCCGGCTTAGACCTAGTGGTAATGATAGGCGCTATAATAGGAATGCTGATGCCAATATTGGTGCTTGGGATCGACGGCAAAATCACGGGGCTCGAAGTGACCCCACTCACCGCCCTGGGCGTGTGTCCGGACGGTGTGATAGCAGGAGTAACCGGGCCATTGGACACGAGCTCGGCCAATGGAACGGTTTCCGCTAAGGCCCGGGTCCACCCTCGCCCCTGATGACGGTCATGCTGCCATAAGAGATAGCGGCCCACCGAGATCGGCGAGTGCTTCATCGAGGCGACCAAGGGGCTATTTTGAGTGGTCACCCCGACGACTTCCAAGCGCCAGTGCCGCGCTCTGACTAGGGTTGTCTCTTGGTGAGCCAACTGTGCAAACCAGGGCGGGACGGTTGCCGAAAACGCCCCACCGAGGACGAGCGTCGAGTTGTGGCGGTTGACATATCCATCCCGCGCTGCCCACTTGGTGATCCCCTGCACCGCTACGCCTACAGGTAGGTTCCCGGGCCGGTATTGCGTCAAAATGTGACGACCAGCATTGTCTAGACCCACCGCTGCAATGACTTGTTGGTGGGATCCCACCATGAGATTAATGCTGGGATTAATATCCACACTGACCACCGCCACCGCAATGGGGGCAGCCGGCGCCAGCACATCTGCCAATCCCACGAGTACCAAAGCTACGGCGGATGCCACCGCGGCACCGCCTTGCCACAAGCGGCGAATTACTGGATTGGCAACCCATACCTCTTGTCCTACCGCCAGTCCCGAGGCACCCACCTTGATGGTTTTAAAGGCTCCGCCGGGCAATAACACGGTCGCTCGCCGACCGCGAACTTCTAAAACCAGCGCCCGATCTCTCATGTCTTTACACCTCTCGACGATTCCAATAGATAGGCCTCTAGGTAGGGAAATTCATTTATCAATATCAATGCCACTGCGATAATGTACTTGCGATGCCGTTCCAACGTCTTGCGACTATAGTCACCTTGCTGCATTAATTTTTGCACCGGTAGTTCGTGTTTTTTAAGCAAATGGTCCCGGAACTCGGGGTGACGCGCCACCTTACGGGCAATCGCGATAGCACGTTGCCGTGCGTCATCATGTCGGGGGGCCACCCGCACCAGCTCGGAAAAACTCAAGCCAAAAACCTCCAACAGGGCTCCGTATTCTGCGACTTCCATTCTCCTATTCTCTTCATCCTGGGCCAGACCCCACATCGATTCCGCCAAATGGTCCAGCACTGCCGTCGGTGTCCCACCCTCTTCCGCGGGTGTTTCCAACTCACTCAACAAGACCTCATGCTGCCGCGCGCGTCTGCGTCGGTAATAGTCGACCAAGCGCCGCTTAATCACAGTTTGGGCGAAACTCAAAAATGCTCCTTTACTTGGGTCGTAGGCGGTGATGGCTTCGTTAAAGGCCAAGAGCGCCACGCTAATCTCTTCGTCAATACCCGGTCGCAAGTAACGCCCTGAACTTTGACTAGCGATTTTGAGCACGAACGGCATGTAGTCCGCAATCAATTGATTACGGGCCTCGACGTCGCCCGCCTGGGCGTGAGCCAACAACAATGGCGGCTCTACCGGACGGCGCTTACGAAAGCCTAAGCCCAAACGTTTCACCTCGCCTTCATATCTATTCGTGAGGCCGGGTCTCCCCCGTGGGGGTGTGGTTACGAATTTTCGTCAGATTTTTTATCAAGCCAGAGGGCTTGTTCCACCGGCACCGGGAGACCCAGCGCCAGATACCCCCGACTCGCTAAAATGCGTCCTCTTGGGGTCCGTTGAATGTACCCTTGTTGGAGTAAAAATGGCTCATACACATCTTCTACGGTGCCGGGCTCCTCGCCCGCGCCCGCCGCCAAGGTCTCGAGACCGACCGGGCCGCCACCGTAGCGTTCTGCCATGGCTTGCAAGATGCGTCGATCCACAGCATCCAACCCTTGGGGATCCACCTCCAATAGGGCCAGTCCCTCGGCGGCGACCGGCAACGACACCACACCGTCCCCACGGACTTCAGCAAAATCCCTTAAGCGCCGTAACAAACGGTTGGCAATCCGGGGGGTACCGCGACTACGTTTCGCCACTTCGTAGGCAGCGTCCGGCCTTACGTCCAGGCCCAAGACAGACGCGGTGCGTTGCACGATGCGCGTTAAGTCTTCTGGGCTATAAAAATCTAAGTGCGTAATGACCCCAAATCGGTCCCGCAAGGGCGCCGTCAACATCCCGGCACGGGTCGTAGCCCCGACTAGCGTGAAATGGGGCAAATCTAGTCGCACCGACCGCGCCCCGGGACCCTTGCCTAAGACCAGGTCGAGCGCAAAATCCTCCATGGCGGGATAGAGCACCTCTTCAACGGGTCGGGACAAGCGGTGAATCTCATCAATGAATAAGACCTCGCGGTCTTCCAGATTGGTCAAGATCGAGGCCAAGTCTCCCGGGCGGTCGATGGCTGGTCCGGATGTAAATCGAATACCTACCCCGAGTTCGTTGGCGATGATATGAGCCAAAGTGGTCTTGCCTAGACCGGGCGGGCCATAGAGTAACACATGGTCGAGGGCGTCGTGACGCGCGAGGGCGGCTTGAATAAAAATGTGGAGTCGTTCTTTCACTTGAGCCTGCCCGATGTAATCCGGTAGGGATTGCGGGCGTAGATGCCCGTCCCACTCTCCCTCAAGATTCGCCTCCGGGCTCACAATTCGTTCATCCTCCATGGTGGAGCCCTCCTCGGGTACGGTCCAAAAGCCTTAACGCTTCTCTTAGTCGCCGACTCGGGTCCACCAAGTCACCAGGTAGCTGCTTTAAGGCCAGAGAGGATTCTTCCAACGTGTAGCCGAGGCTTAGCAGTCCGGCCAACACCTCGTCGAGAGGATCCGGCGTAGCGCTCTCTAAGATCGGGGATGAGGAATCCGTTAGTTGCACTTGCCATTTGTTGGACAATTCGAGTTGGATCCGTTGAGCAAGTTTCGCCCCAATCCCGGGCGCCTCTTTTAACTGTTTCCACTGCCCAGAGCCCACCGCCGCATGCAGCCCTTCTACTCCCAGATGTCCTAATAGGGCGAGGCCGGCCTTGATCCCCACCCCGTTCACTTGCAACATGTCCAAAAAGCATTGGCGTTCGCCGCGCGTCGCAAACCCGATGAGTCGCCAGACATCTTCTCGGACCACCAGATGGGTAAATACGTGGACCGTCTGATCTATCTCGCCCACCCGATCCAGACTACGATGAGACATTTCGATTCCGTACCCAACCCCTCCGACGTCGATGACGCAAGATTCTTCATCTTTCGACAGGAGACGCCCTCGCAGTTCAACGATCATGAATGACTCCTCGGAATCTGACATACTCCAACCCCGTCAAGGCGACCGCCAAGGCGTCGGCCGCATCATCTGGAGTGGGTTTGGCTTGAAGTCCTAAGAGTCGTTGGACCATTCCTTGAATTTGCGACTTACTAGCGAGCCCGTAGCCGGTCACCGTCTGCTTCACTTCATTGGGAGTCATTTCGACGAGAGGGATGCCGGCTTGGGCAATCCCCAACAACACGACGCCTCGGGCCTGGCCCACGGCTAACGCGGTGGTGCTGTTTTGTCCGAAAAAAAGTTTCTCCACGGCCGCGTACTCGGGCTGATGGGTTTTTATAATCTCCGATAGAGCCTCGTAGATATGAGATAGTCGATGCTCTGGGGTCCACTGCGATTCGGTCCGGATGGCCCCGAAACCCAGGCTCTCGCTACGAGATCCCCGTCGCTCCACAATCCCCCACCCACAAATCGCCGTACCCGGATCGATGCCTAAGATGCGCATCCCACTTCTCCTAGGTAAACAGATTTTGTCATTGCCTTTGAAGGATATATACGACAGCGAGGTCCGATTCTCCTTCGCACTCCCGCATTTGTCTCGCGTAGAAGATGCGCGGGTGAGTCCTCTAGTCGAATTCCATGTCGTCCGGAAACTCGCCGTTGAAGAACACTTTCTCGATATCATCGTGGTCTTCCAACAGTTCAATGAGGGTCATAAGTTGCGGCGCATCCGCCGCGCTCACTGCCGTCGCGGTCTTTGGAATGCGCACCAACTCCACTTCAGCCACCGCAATCTGATGCGCTTCAAACGCTTCACGCACGGCGTCGGCCGACTCCGGATCGGTTAACACAATAATCTCATCGTCATCTTGCCGTAAGTCTTCGGCCCCCGCTTCAATGGCAATATCTAGTAGCGCCTCTTCCGAAAGATTCGTGGGCCCGAGGGTAAGACGTCCTTTGCCTTCAAACATCCAGGCCACGCATCCGGTTTCTCCTAGAGCGCCCCCGTGCCGCGAAAAGATGTGGCGCACCTCACCCGCCGTCCGATTACGGTTATCCGTGAGAATTTGCATATATACGGCCACCCCGCCCGGGCCGTAACCCTCATAGACAATTTCTTCGTAATGCACGCCTTCTTCTTGCCCCGTGGCGCGTCGAATGGCTCGTTCAATATTGGACTGCGGCAAGTTGTTCTCTTTAGCCTTTTGAATCGCGATGCGTAGTTTGAAGTTGTGGTCGGGATTGCCTCCCCCTCGCTTGGCTGCTGCCATGATATCCTTGGTCAGCTGGGAAAATACAGTTCCACGTACCGCATCCACTTTGGCTTTCTTACGCTTAATGTTGGCCCACTTCGAATGTCCTGACATGGATTGTCATCGCCTCCCCTCGATCAATCGCTTGGTTTCTATATGAATTTACCGGTAATCGGCATGCGTCGGTCTCGCCCAAAGGCTCTTGGCGTCACCTTCAATCCAATGGGAGATTGACGCCGCTTGTATTCATTCCGATGCACGAGTTTCAAGGTCAAATCGACCGCGTCTTCCGGCAGCCCCGACAAAATTAATTGCTCGCGGGTTAAATCCTCTTCCACGTACCCTTCGAGGATCTTATCCAAGATGCTGTAGGGCGGAAGACTGTCCTCGTCCTTCTGATCGGGACGTAGTTCCGCCGACGGCGGTTTAACCAGAACATTGTGAGGAATTCGCTCCTCTTCCCGATTAACCCAGTACGATAAGCGGAACACATCCGTCTTCAATACGTCCTTTAAGACCGCAAACCCTCCAGCCATGTCCCCATATAGGGTGCTGTAACCGGTGGCCAGCTCGCTCTTATTGCCCGTGGTCAACACAAGCCACCCGAGCTTGTTAGACAGGGCCATCAGCAACGTGCCGCGGATTCGGGCCTGAAGGTTTTCTTCCGTCAAATCCATAGCGCGTCCCTCAAACGACGGGCGTAGCTTCTCAATGAATTGATCAAGGATGCTCGCGATAGGGATTTCTTCGATAGTAATTCCTAAGTTTCGTGCCAATTCCATGGCATCTTGACGACTCATTTCCGACGTAATCGTCGATGGCATCAAGACCCCGTGTACCCGGTCTGCCCCGAGTGCGTCCACCGCAACCACAGCGGTCAGAGCGGAGTCGATCCCCCCGGACAGTCCGATCACCACATCGCCAAACCGATTTTTCCCGATGTAATCGCGCACCCCAACCACCAAAGCCGTATAAAGTGCTTGTACTTCGGTCATTGGATCGGCTACCAACGACTCGTGTACCACGTGTTCCGTGCCGAGTTCACCTAAAACATCCAGGCATTCGAGCACTTCCTCGGGGCCTTGAAGTCGCCACCTAGGATCAATCCAGCGCCGATGCTGAGACGGAGTTCGCGTCAGGGTAGTCCATAACACCGTCTCTTCGAAGGCTTGAGCCCGAGCCAACAGCTTCCCATCTGGCCCCCACACCGTGCTTTGCCCATCAAAGACGAGCTCGTCTTGCGCGCCCACCAAATTCGTCCAGATCAGATAGGCGGCCGCATCGTCCGCCCGCGTCGCCATCATTTGTTCTCGGAGCAGACTTTTTCCTCGCGAAAACGGCGAGGCACTAATATTCACTAAAAGGTTTGCACCCTGTCGGGCTTGAGACAAATAGGGCCCATCCGGATACCAGAGGTCCTCACAGACTGAAACCCCAATATTCCATTCGTGCCACCGGACAATCGCGCTGGATTGATCCTAGGTGGCGACTTCAAGGCCCCGAGGAAGTGCTCGAATGCCTGGATGTTTT
>JAKAAL010000983.1 GCA_021802375.1 Bacillota bacterium
ATCTGTCGAAGACTTGCGTCAGCACATCCAACTGATCGCCGAAGGCGTGACCACGGTCCGCGACCAACTGGGACAAATCATCGCCGACCACGAAGAGCGCATCACGCAGTTGAAACGACGGATGCCTTAAGCTATTCCTTCGGTTTTTCTATTGGGGCAAAGGGAGACGATACCCGTGAAAGACGACCGCATGCAATTTACGCTCAATCGCCACTGCCACCAAGACCCACGATCGTGCAGAGCGCCTGGTGGGCCCCTGAGCAGCGTCTCCTCAAGAGATTTTGGAAATCAATGGCGTGCCTTATTAGGTCCGTGGAATATCCCATCCTTTTATCCTTCCTTCCATCCTTCCTTCCATGCCTTCCTTCCTTCCATGCCTTCCTTCCTTCCATGCCTTCCTTCCATGCCTTCCTTCCATGCCTTCCTTCCATGCCTTCCATGCCTTCCATGCCTTGGGAGATGCCAACGAGACGAGTACGCAGACCTAAAAGGATCCGCGGAACACGCGGTAAAGCTCGTCTTCTACTTGGGATGGTTTTCCCCCACGCACCGCTTAAGATTCGGGCAGCAGAAGGATGGCAGGAAACGGCCGGCGGTGTTCCGTCGATGGTACCCCGATCCTTCCGGTTTTAGGCAGCTGCTGACACCAGGTCACGTTCTTGAGCATAGGAACCCGCCCTACCAGCCGATACTAGTTGGGTGCAGCCATTTGAATGGAGGTGCGCCCCATCGGCGACAATAAAGTCTTTCTTGACATGGATCCCGGTATCGATGACGCCCTAGCGCTTACGGTTGCCTTGAAACGCATGAATGTGCTGGGCATCACTACGGTGGCTGGCAACGTCAGCGTGGACCACACCTTCCAAAATGCCTCTCACGTGCTCCGCCATGAAGGTCAACACGTTCCAGTCATTGCGGGAGCCAAAGAGCCTCTCTTCTATCCCCTGCTCACCGCCGAACACATCCATGGTTCGGCTGGCCTAGGCAACTACACATGGGACACCAACGATGTTCCGGTCCCGCCCGATGATGCCTGGGTATGGCTCTTTGAAAAGCTTCGCCAACAACTCCAACCCTGTCATCTCATTGCGACGGGTCCACTGACCAACATCGCTCTCTTGCTATTGGCCTTTCCCACGGTCTTGAACCATCTTGCCTCCATCACCTGTATGGCTGGCGGCATGCCGGGAGCCAAACTGGACAAAGCGGCGGAATTTAACGTCTTTGTTGATCCCCACGCCGCGGAAGCGGTCTTTCGCTACGGAGATCACTTACAGATGGTTGGCATCAATGTGACCCACCGTGCGCTTTTACCCATCGCCGACTTGCCGAAGCTCAAACGGTATGGCCGGGTGGGAGGATTATTGTTTACGCTGCTCTCGTATTATGGGAACAAGTCGCGAGGTGAGGGAGGCGATCCGAATTCGTTTCCCGTGGACGATGTGGTGGCAGTGGCTGCCGTGGACGCTCCCGAGCTCTTCACTTGGAAGACTATGCCGTTAACCGTGGTCTTAGAGGGACGGCTCCGGGGCACGGTTATCCTGTCGCCCTTCGACACCAATCGTCCGGAGGTTAAGGTGGCCAGCGACATTGACGTCCCCGACTTTTTGGACTGGTTCTGGCAAAGTTTTGAGCTCTAAATGCCGCCACGCCTTGGCTACATCTTAAGCGCTTGTCGAACGCTTAGGATGTATCGGGCGCGGTCTCGTGGGTCGACTCCCCGCCGCGCTCGGTCTTGGCCAACGCCCGGCGGAGCCTCGCGATACTCATGAAACCTGGAGGTCCAGCTTCCCCGTCCCCCGCTCGAGCGACTCAGCTCCACCGCATAATCCATGGAAGTCGCCAGTGGGATTTCCCCTTCCAATGTAAAGTACCCGGAGTTTGTCCAGGGCGATTCAAATGTTGCCCTCATCGTGATGAGATCGCTCATAATGCGCCCGCCCACCTCCTCAGGCGCCGAGATGCGAAAGGTTAAGATCGGTTCCAAAAGTTTAGTTCCAGTACGCGTCAGCCCGTCCATGATGGCCATAGGCGTAGCGACCACAAAGTCCAAGGGGTGCGTGTGCCACACGTGATGCTCACCATCGATCAACACCACGTTCACGTCCGTCACCGGCCAGCCTCGAAGGCCTTGCTGCAAAGCGTCCGGCACGCGCCGCTCGACTTCTTTTTGATACCGAGGCAGCAACCGATCGGGATGCGCTTGACTTCGGTAAGTCAAACCGCTGCCCCGCTCGGCTGGTGAAATTTCGAAACGCAAGATCGCCCAGCAGGGTTTCGGCATGGTGTAGGAAACGAATCCTTCTCCGGACTTCTCTGGAGTTTCTCGATACAACACGTTGGCTGGACCAAATTCTGGATGAAGACCGTAGCGACTTTGCAATAGATCGGCCAAAATCTCTAGCTGAACCTTGCCCAACACTTTTACTTGGCACGATCGGGTCTCGCTGACCCATTCAAAGGCAAGCGCTGGATCCTCGTCATCCAGTTCTTGCAGGGCCTCCGCCAAACGACTCGGATCCTCGTTTAGCCCCGGTTCGACGTCCACGCTGAGGACTGCTTCTCCCAAAGAAACCGGGTGGCGAACCCCTTCCGGGCTGCCTAGCACATCGCCAATCCTGGCTTGGTTGAGCCCATATACGGCAGCCACATCGCCGGCGCGCAGTAAACCGGTGTCAATT
>JAKAAL010000031.1 GCA_021802375.1 Bacillota bacterium
GAACTTCTGCATGATAGACTGTGCTGGCAAGACTATCATGATGACCAAGCTCTTCGAAGACATCCTCTATGGGTCGGCAGATTGCGATGCCCAACCCGACGCAATCTTTGTCTGGCTTTCCGACATGCCAGAGCTTAACATGCAAACGCGCCTCAAAATTGAAGGCAAATCCGACAAAATCCGCGTGCGGGACCTGATCACTATCGACTCTACATTCGTGACGGAGTATCTTGACGCCGGTTGCATTTACTTCCTCAACACACAAAAACTCGGGACGGATAAGCTATTAACACAAAAATCGGATGGACGACAATATACCATCTGGGAAACCCTGACCAACACCGCACAACGTCAGCCTAAGAAGTTCTATGTGGTAATTGACGAAGCGCACAGAGGGACATACACGTCGGCTCAAGCGGAAATCAAAGCACAGTCTATCATGCAGAAGTTCATCAAAGGCAACCCAGAGGGAGGCCTCTGTGCCATGCCACTTATTATCGGTGTGACGGCGACCCCTCAGCGTTTCCAACGACTTATTGCCGATACGCCTTCGACGGAGCATAAGGTCATCGTGCCCCCGGAAGCCGTCCGGGATTCCGGATTATTAAAAGATCGAATCATCATCCACTACCCGGAAATAGCCATCAATGCAGACATGACGATGTTCCAAAGCGCCGTGAACAATTGGAAAAGGATGCGTGAACGCTGGTTAGCTTATTGTGAGCAAGAAAACGAGAAAATCGTGAAGCCCATTCTCGTCATCCAAGTTGAAGATGGCACCGACACCGTAGCCACCAGGACCGACCTCAGCGAATGCCTGCACACACTGGAAGAGACGTTAGGCCGACAGCTCCATCCCGGTGAAGTGGTCCACACCTTTAACGACCATGCATCGCTGACTGTAAATGGGATGGATATCCCTCCGGTTGAAGCCTCCCGTATTGAGGAAAACGACGACATCTCGGTCGTTTTCTTCAAGATGAATCTGTCGACAGGGTGGGATTGCCCCAGAGCGGAAACCATGATGTCCTTTCGAAGTGCACAAGATTCTACCTTTATTGCACAGTTGCTTGGCCGCATGATCCGTACCCCATTGGCTCGACGGATTGAATCCGATGCGGAACTCAACAGCGTCGGGCTCTACCTGCCTTATTTTGACGAGGTCACCGTCAAGAACGTCATTAAGGCCCTGCAAGAGAGCGAGGCCGCTACCCCTGCCGAAACCGGTACATCCAAGCATCTGATAACCCTTATCCGAAATGCGGCCTATGCGGATGTGTTTGCCGCCATGACGAACCTGATTACTTACAGAATCGAAACCGCGAGAAAATTGCCGGCACTGAGGCGACTGATTCAGTTGGCCAGGGCCCTCACCCAGGATGCCATCGACTTGGAAGCGCAGGCAACGATCAAGCGCATGGTGCTGGATAAAATGGACGAAGAGATTGTCCGGATGAAGCAGGCTGGAGAATTTGACTCTAAAGCCGCGACAATCACCGGATTCGAAATGGGAACACTGGTTTTCGATTATGGAGAAGAAGCCTATACTCTCGACGCATCGACCGAGACGATGAAAGTCATGCCATTTGACATCACGGGGCATTTCAACAGAGCCGGAAAGCGCCTTGGCGAGGGGGTGCATACGGAATATTGGATACGGCACAGTCGGCGTGATCATGTTGAGGTGCATATCGAAATCATCGTTTTGGCGAACGATCCGCAGGCGATGCAGAACATTGAGGATTTTGCCGAGGCCAAATTTCTTGAGCTGTACGGGATGAATCAACGCGCTATTGGTCTCTTGGGGGAAGCCCGTCGAGATGGGTATAACAAGTTAATCCGCGCTTCGACAACGCCAATCGCCATGGCATGGGTGTTGCCAAATACCATTGATTTCAATGAGTCCTCCGATAGCGAGGCATTTGACCGGCATTTGTTCCTCAAGGAGGACGGTACGTTCCAAGCCAGCCTTGATCCATGGGAAAAGGGTGTTCTGACGGAAGAACTTCGCAAAGGTGGCGTGGCGTGGCTACGTAATCTCCCCCGTAAGGGGTGGTCCCTAGAAATTCCCTACAAATCAAACGGCGTCACGACCCCGATGTTCCCGGACTTGATTATTGTTCGCCGAGACCAACACGGGTTTATATTCGATGTTCTCGAACCGCATGATCCTAGCCGAACGGACAATTATCCCAAAGCAGTCGGCCTAGCCGAATTTGCCAATTTGCATTGGAACAAGTTCGGACGGATACAACTCATCCGCAAGCAACGGAGCGCCGATGGCCACGATCACTTCTATCGCCTCGATATGGCAAAAGTCGCTGTAAGAAATCGCGTGCGCGCCGTCACATCTAATTCTGAGTTGGATCAGGTGTTTGCTCAGCATGCCGTAATCGAGGAGTAGCAAGCGGCCATGGGAGTAGGTTTTCGGAGCTCAGTGATTCACGACGTAGCAGGGGATATCCGTCACTAAGATCGCGATCTTCGCGGTCGACGCAAGTGTAAAATTGGAGCGAGGAGATGAATCGATGGAAGAATCATTGCTCATTGAGGACGGCCCCGGATTCGGAGAATTACTAAGGAAACTGCGATGGCAGAGAGGACTCACCGAGAAGAATTTAGCCCAAGGATTGCAAGAAGCTTTCCCAAAGGCACTTCCTTTAAAATCGTGGATAATGTGGGTCAAGCAAGCGGAGGAAGGGCTCATCGAAAGCGTGGATGGCGACCACGTTCTTGCCGTTGCCGCGGCGTTGGAAGTTCCCGTTTCGGCGCTTATACCTGCCACAAGATCAGCTTCGCCAGAAGAAGTAGAACCAACGACTCGGGAACAGCTTTTGGCTTTCGGGATGTCCGAAGACTTAGATGGTCACGGTCCTATTATCGCTTGCTCTCCGAATGCTGAATTGGAGAGTATCTATTGGACAAGGAAGAACCATGAGCACTGACACAGCCGCGTTTATTGCAACCACCAAGGAGGACGTAAGCCGGTGCATGACCATAGCGCAACAAGCCCTACAAGACCGCAGGCCCGCGACGGTGGGTGATATGTTGGAAGCTTTAAAGATCGTTGCAGCACGTGTCGAGGCGTATAGGGCGGCTAAGTCGGACTCAGCCACTGCGTTGAGCAAATTACTGGAAGATATTGTACTAGCCCAAAGCACGTTGGCAAAAGAATTGCGGGCGTGGTTTAAACCAATGGGCCCAAAGGATCTACCTGCCGGAGTGACCACCCGTAGCATGGCTCATCCCGAAGGCCCTTGTTACGCATTTCACCACGACGTCTTAGGCGAACTAGGCCGCATTGTATTAATACCAGCGGGTATGGCTCATATCGAGCTTCGCGCGGAAATTCACGAGGAGTCACGGGGCAAAGCTGACAACGAGAATCTGTTTCGCGAAGTGATCAACAGCGTACGACAATCACTGAAACAACTCAATCCGAGTGAAAGCCCATGATTTCGACTGCTAGATGATCCCGTCTTCAACATAATAAGGGCGCACTCGATCCTGCCAGCCATTATCATCACTGGTAACCGCCGCCTGCAAACTATCCATACAATCCATATGGACAGGCAAGCGGCCTCCCTCGGGAGAGCCAGGCAACTTGCGAACCATGGCGGCATTCGGTTCTTCATCGAAACCGCCATAAGGTCTTGCGGGAAAGCCACACCAGCCACATTTCAAATCGGTATTGAATTGGGTAACAAGTCCGGCAAACAAATTATCCGGATCACTTCCTTGCCATATAGCTTGTTTGCGCCGACGTCGGCGCTCTTGACGTTGACGATCTTTCTTACCCACCTTTGAATCACTCCTAAAGATGACTGGCTTTATCCCTTGGTCGCGCAATATCGGGTAACTCATGAATTATTGCATTGGTGTCCCAACTAATGTGCCACTGTAGGCCTGGTTTTGTGGCTCCACGAATATGCGGCCGACAAAAGGTGTGACCCGGCTCAACATGAATCCGATAAAGCTGAGCCAACTCCAGCTGCCGCGGTTTTGGATGCTTGAGGCCCTTCAAGTCCATAGTGTGACCTCGAACGAGGGTAGGGCTACTCAAATGCGCTTTCATATACCGTGATTCGTTTGCGTGGCGCAGCATCGGCCGACTAGAATTCTTAAATCGGTGGCGTGCCTTCGGTGAGTGAGTGCCGATTTTATGCAATTGTAACTTTCTTCGATGGGGACGGTAGCCCTCGGGTGTCAACTTTGTGTGTTCACAACGTAGCCCTTCAAGCACCGAGAACGCCCATGTCAACACGATCAGTTCATTATCGTTGCGTGGTTCAATATACTCGTTTAAGACAAAATCCAATTCCCCATGATCGGTCCAAATATGGAACCGTCCCCATGCATGATGCTCTGCAGTGACCTGATAACTGAGCCAACCGAGATTGCCAAGATAAGAATACACGATCGGACTCCTCCATCCCTCCAAGGGCGGAGTCTTCGTACTGTGTTCTAGGGCCACGAGGGACTTGTGGTATACATCGTTGAGATGTGCCCGTTCCTCAGGCTGAAGGACTGGGCTTTGGTAATGCTCCATGGCTACACGCAAGTCTGACATCACCCGTTGGTTGTAACGTGGCTCAGGCTGAGTTGACCTAGAGGAAACAGACGGTCGACCATAATAGCGCATTCGAAAACGTGCCAAAACCGCCCGATCCCACTGGTTCTCAAACGGAAGAGTCTCAACCGGAATTGCCAATGCAGCCTGGGTAAATAAATCTGAAGAAAGACCTATTTGGGCGGGAAACTCAAGCAATTCGATGGGTGGGGCGGAGGTATCCAAAATATCAATTGCCGCCTGTGCAAGGAGTGAAGGATGTTCATAGGTTTGTTGAATGGCTGACATTGCACTTATCGTCGAGGAATCAACCCACGAATCGTCAGAGGTGGTAGCCAAAAGAGCATCTATCTTATGGCGTCTTTCGAGACCTGCCCATGCGTCACAGTATACACGACCGGCCTCATAATATGCGTTCCACAAGGTCTCGCGTAAAAGCGGAGAGGTGTCAGTCAGTTGCAAACAGTCTTGTACCGTCGACGCCGTCAATATCAGCGGCACATAGGGCGCTAAGCGGTGATGGGGTTCCAGTTGATCCAAAATTTCGCGGAGGTTCCTTAGTAATGCACGTATCTTGACCTTTAGGGGGTCTCCGCCACTCATGTCGCGCAAACAATTAAAGCGGTCGCTTAACTGCTCAAACACTTTCCTTATCTCGCCAATATATTCTAATCGTTGTAGACCGCTAATCTCAGAGAGGCTAGATAACAACGTCTCCGCCGATGTAATAGGTGGGAATAACCACTCACTTTCAAGTTTTTTGCGCTGGTCTACGAATAAATCACGGAGGGAAAGCATCCGATTCCACAGCACTGGGCCATCTTGAGATGGATTACTGGTATACATAGAAACAATGCCATCCACCGTGCGACACGAGACATTAAGTTTGTTCAGAAAACGCAGCTGGTCTTGCCGCAATGTTTTGCCAAGTTGGTGCAAAACCATCTCAAGTGCATTCACGGTTTTGCGAAGGCTTTTAAGTTTGATAGGACGGTGTACGGATGCCAGCGCGTCATTTTGACGTTTTTTGACTTTTAGAGGTGGTAGGCCACCTTGCATTATTCGCCTAACTGCCTCAACAGCTTCAAGCGGAACGGGGCTCATATGATTGCGAATTCCTTCAACCTGTAATCGATGCAAGAGGTCAATAAGCCGGCGACTGTCTAGTTTCAGTTCTTTAGCCAATTCATAAACAGCCACGCGCTTTGTAACACTCTCATTATTGGCCATAACACCCTCCTCGTTGCGCAACTTTAACTAATCATAGCTACCTAAATATCGACGCACTGCGCTTTCTACGATGTTAGATAATGAACGGCCCGACGCATCAACAATTTGGTCGATGCTCGTCCGAAGTTCCGGCAAAACATAGGCGTCGATTCGCACCCGACGCTCGTTTCCCGCATCTAACGGACTGTCAAGGAGAGGGCATCCAGCGTCTAGATACTCACGTACGGCGCTTTCTAGAATATGTGCTCGCGTCCGCCCGCTACGCCGGGCCAAGTCATCAAAGGCCGTGCGCGTGGCCACGGAGACATAAGCATCGATTCGGGCATTACGTGGATTCACCGAAACACTCCTCCTTGACTTCACCTAAGATACGCGCACAAAGTCTTTTTTTATGATAATACTGTACCGAATGTAGTGCTATTTGTCAATTGACAACACACACTAAGGATAGGTACAATAGCAGATAAAATGAAGGGGTACGATCTCACGTGCAAGAAATCATGGGATGTGACGACGACACAACATTGGCCCATGAGCGTGATGGCAGATAACGAACGAACCCATGGTGTCCACTGCAAGCGTGAGCCGTAGGACGTGTATGTTGGACGACCGTCAAAATGGGGAAATCCATTCCAAATTGGCCGCGATGGAACACGAGAAGAAGTCATTGCCTGCTATCGGGACTGGGTGCAGACCCAACCGGCTTTGTTAGTGGAGATCCCTACTTTGCGCGGCAAGACGTTGGGTTGCTGGTGCGCACCGAATCAGTGCCACGGGGACGTGTTGGCGGTGTTCACAGATACATTAGACCTCGAAACTCTGCTTGTACCCAGGTATTGGTTTCCCAGCCGGGAAGGGGGCGAGTAAGGATGCGTGGCCTCATCGTTCGGTCCCCATGGATCGACCATATTCTTGACGATACGAAGCGCTGGGAGATTCGCGGTTCGGCTACAATCATCCGGGGTCGCATTGCTCTGATTCAGGGCGGAAGCGGGATTGTTGTAGGAACTGCTGACCTGGTGGGTTGCCTTGCTCTAACCAGAGATGAGTACCTTCAAGGGGAAGTGTATCATTGCATTCCTGCTGACCAAGCCAACGTCGTGCGGTACAAACACATCTACGCATGGGTGATGAGCAATCCCGAGAGAGTGACTCCACCAATTCCTTATCAGCATCCGCGCGGCGCGGTGATCTGGGTTCACCTTCCCTTCGAGATAGGTGCTTAGCCTCCACGAGCCGACTAATTATCCGTTCTGACGTTCGCATGACTATGCGGGTCTTTCTTTGTGTTAACATATGTCTCACAAAGATCTTTTTTGCCTCATTTCAGATACACATGATGAGGAAAGGGGGGGTATTGTGGCGAAATCCCATGAAGCACAAGCGGCTGAGTCCAAAGGCCCAGTGAAGGATATCTTGCTATCCATGATCGCGGCTCTGGAAATGGAAATTCACGCCACAGACCAAGTGCTTGGCCGCCAGCAAGGTGTTCCTTTGTCATTTGGCACACGCGAATTCGATGACAGCAAGCCGACATATCGCTTTCATCCTGCGTCCGAGATGCCGAGCGGGGCAGATGATGGCTGGCTGCTGATTGGTCGTGGAGGTCGGCGTATCGAAGGCCGGTTAATCGGATGGGATGCGGAAGCGGTTGTGTGGCAAACCCAGAAAGATCATGGGCCGGAAATCAGTGAATCCCGTTTAGTGCCAGATCAAACCCAACTGCTACGTTCTCTAAAGGAACGGTTGGCTGAAATGCTCGAGACAGCCGATCAGGAAGGAGGCGGAGGGATAAACTGGGATTTGATCGAGCAGACCATGAACCTCAAGCCGCCTGGTGTCAGAGCCAAGTCTGCCAAGGGCATAGATATGAAAGGATTGAACGAGCGTCAGCAACGGGCCGTGAAGAGCGCGTTCACGAACACGTTGACCCTTCTATGGGGACCACCGGGCACTGGAAAGACGACCACCCTGGCCAATATGCTCACAGCCCTTGCCGAGTCCGGCCAGAGCGTCCTTCTTATCAGCAATACCAATGTTGCCGTAGACGCTGCCCTGACCAAAGTGGTCGACCGATGGCGCGGACATCCGGCGCTGGAGCGCGGCGAGGTGCAACGGTTGGGGCGCAATTACATAGACGAATTGAAAACGGATGACGTGGAGCCGTATGTAATCCCAGAGAAAATCGTGATGCGGCGTAGTGCCGACATTCAAGACACGCTGCAGCAGATACGCCAACAACGAGCCGAAGCAGAACGGGACGCACGGATCTGGGAGTCCATCGAGGCTCTTAACCACGACATTGACACTCAGCGCCGGTTGGCCTCCGATAAAAGCGAACGGTTGGCCCAGTTGCAACAGGAGGCAGATCGATTACAGGTCCAATGGACGAAACACCAAAAATCTCTAAAACGGGCATCCCAGCGAAAGCCACTAACGGGCATCGGTCATAACCGCCTCCAGAAACGTAGGGAAGTGTATCAGCAACTTTACACGCAATGGCGCACGATTACGGCCGACATTGCGAAACTCACCAAAGAGCGCGACGAACATCAGGCCGAGCACATGGCCGCGAAGGAAAAGATGCGGTTGCTTCAAGCCGAATATGACATTGATCCGGCGATGGTACCGGAAGCACGCCGGTATACTAAGAGCGCAAGAGCGGCAGTTCAAAGACTCGCGGCTCAGGAGGTTGCCCAGGAAGCGAAAATCGAAGAGTTTGCACGAGACATTCACAAGGCCCGCCGTGTGACGGCGACAACTCTGACTCAGGCGTTTCGGGAACAGCCGGCAAATATGACTGCAGACGTAGTGATTGTGGACGAGGTGTCCATGGCCCTGCTGCCCACAGTCGTATATGCCGCTGGACTGGCGCGGCAGGCGGTCGTTTATATTGGAGACTTTCGCCAACTCCCTGCGGTCTGAGTCATCCCCAGTTTTAGTTCTAAAATAGTCAGAATTATCTCGCAAAGGAAATAGTGGCCACTCTGTCGAAGAAGTAAGTGCATACAAACCACTTCGAGGAGGACCACCATGTTTAATTTGCAGTCTATCACATCCTACTTTGCAACGCACGGAAAGCTACGGAAATCTCAACGGACCACGTTGGCGGCATTGGTGTGGGCGTTGATCCGACAGCCGTTGTTAGGCATTGCCGCGATGGGGCATAGTTTGGCCATGGCCCATACCACCTCCGCAAAACATGCGATTAAACGGGTGGATCGGTTCTTGGGCAATACCCGGATCGACTTAGAGGTCGCCTGTGGCGACCTCATCTCGACCGTCATCGGGACGGCGAAAGAAGTGCATTTGACGCTGGATTGGACCGATCCGAAAACCAAAGATGGGCGCTTTCAAACCCTGAGTTGCAATGTGCGCGCCCATGGGCGCGCGTTGCCGATTGCTTGGGTTACTGTCCCCAAGGATCAACTGAAGCACCACATGCGGGAGTATGAACAGGCCTTATGTACGCGCGTGGCGCGGCTGATGCCATCCTCATGCCATGTGATCTTGTTAGCGGATCGTGGCTTTGCGACGGTCAATTTCTTTCGTGTCCTCGATGCTTTGGGCTGGGATTGGGTCATCCGCAGCAAGGGCAATATCCTAGTGGAAATAGCGAATCGCTGGCTTCCGTTACTATTGCTCGGACAAACGCGTCCCGTCACGTTAGACACTCGCATGCGTTATGGTAAAAGCGCGGAAGGAGGGGCCTACGCGGGACGACTCGTCGTGTACGCCGATTCTCGGCATCAAGATCCCTGGTTTTTGGTAGTCTCTGCGGGATTAGCCGACCGTTCGTGGGGACGGATTGTGGCCACGTATGGACAACGATTTACGTGTGAAGAGTCCTATAAAGATCAAAAAAATGACGCATTTGCCGGATTTCACATGGATTGCGTCAAGTTAGGGACATCCGACCGTTGGGATCGTTTATGGCTGGTCTTTGCGTGGGCGTATTATTGGCTGAATATCGCGGGATGGCGTGTAGAAGTCGAAGGGGAAGCGCGCCATTGGCGCGCTAACACTGAAAAGAAACGCACGCACGCGTTGTGGCGTTTGGCTCATTGGGCGTTGGAGCATCATGACCTGACATGGCGGGACATTATCCGCCAACAAGACGGGTTTCGCGAGCAAATTCCTCCGATCGGAGACACCGCGGTGCCGACGTAAAGTCGTCGGCTCGGCCCATCGCACCGAGCCCACCCGGGTTCGAAAAGACACCACAAGACCGGGTGGGCGTGAGCATGCCCTCCATTCAGACGAGTCTGCTCAGATAGGTACGAGACCTGTATCATTTATGGCTCCGCGGCGTTTCGCCGCGACCTCGGCGAGAAATGAAAGGCAAAAATTGAGGAACCACGGACTTTCCAGCTTCTCCAATGGTAAAAACTGGGGATCTCTCAGCCCTGCGGTGGTGTTAAGCGACCAAGACATTGCCCGCCGTTGGCTACGTCAAGATGTGTTCACGTTGCATGGAGTGAGTGACGCGCTGGCCAAACACCGCGAATTACCTTATCTCGTGGTGCTCAATGAACAACATCGAATGGATAAAGAGATCTGCGAGGCCGTGAATACCCTCTTTTATGCCGACAGCCCCTTAATCACGATGGTTGAGAGCAGCGAACAGCCATCCCAAGCATTCCCGTCCGGGGCCCTGTTGTACGTGGACACCAGCCGATGGGGCAGTTACACGGAACGTGGACCACGAGGAACATCCAAGGTAAACCCGTTTCATGCGGTGGCGATTGCCGGCATCGTCAAGAAACTCTGCGACAGCGGCGACTCCGGAATCGGCATAACGACACCATACCGTCCTCAAGTGGCTCGGCTTCAAGAGACGGTCGCTAAGTCTGGCGTCGGGATAGACGTGATGATTGACACCATCCACCGATACCAAGGAAGTGAGCGGCCGATAATGATTTTGGACGTGTCGGACGCTCCCGGAACGCCAACGTCCCAGTTTATGCAAACGCGGTCTTTGGATGAGGATGGGGCTCGACTCCTCAATGTCGCCCTCACCCGTGCCAAAAGACAAGTTATCGTGGTGGTCAACATGGCCCACTTCAGGCAAGCCAGAACAGTTGGGGAGAGGGCGGTAAGCCGCAAGTTGGTCGAGTATCTGCAACACAATGGGCATGAGCTCCGGTTGGATCAAGTCATGGCGACAGTGACAGGAGATGCCTTGTGGAGTCAGATCACCAACGATGTGCAGTCTGCGCCCCGTGAGGTTCACGTAGCGATGCCGGAAATCACGGATAGACTGGTGACGAACCTTCTCCAATGGAGGCAGTCTGATACAGGAGGACGCAACGTAACCTTGCTGACACGCCCGCCACAACAGCAAACAGGCGAAACGAGAGCGGTCGCCCAGCGCTTCGATCAGCTGCGGAAGCAGGGGATAGCGGTGCGAACGGAACCAAATTCGCCTCGGAGAACCGTAGCATTGCGGTCCGAAATCATGTGGTTTTGTGCGGAGGATTCAACCAATGGTAACAATATGATGGGGTTTCGGGTGATGTGATATACTACATGTGTTCATTTGTGGCACACAACAACGCGCCTTCTCAGCGTGCAGGTTAAGAAGGCTTTTTATTTGGGCAATAAATGCGTTAGCGATCTTGGTAACCAGATTCCAAAAAGAATGATAGCCTTACAAGGTGTATGGCAACGATTCCTTTCCAGAACTATCACTAGCCACTTATTGGCACTTCCCAGTTCTCAAGAAGGTCTTTCTATGACCCCGGGGATTTGGTGTCGGTCAATAAGAAACGAAGCCCTTATCGGACGGGTGTCTTGACGTTCAGATCGGGTGCCCATCAACCGGACAGGCCTTCCAGACTCCGTGGCACCAACCCGCAAAACAAATGCCAACGGCAACCATAAATGCAATATAATGGAACATAACGTTAATATTTGAAAGGAGCTTACCAATGTCAATGAGACCGGTATCAGAGCGCGATCGGGGATGGCTATTAGACCGCTTCCAATTCGCGAATGACACAAGATATGTCGTCGCCCGTGCGCTATTTGAGCTATTCCACGATAATACGACTTCCGAATGGATTAACAACGACAACGCCTGGAGGAAGCGCTTGTTGCTGGCACGCATCTTTAACGAATATATGGGCGCCTTAGAGGATTTTGCAGCGTTGGTTCATGCGGTGAAGAGTCGGGAGCCCAACGGCGTCATGTACGAATACGTAAACTACGACATGTCGGACGTTGGCCGTATCTATGCGACGGCACGCCAATGGGAAGCTTCTCCCCCTTCTCTTGCTGATGTGTTGGGCGTGAGCGACGGGGATTTGCAAGCCTTGAAAGATGCGCACCGCCTAGCGGGCGATGACCCAGAGGAAGTTATTACCGCGCTTAATCAGATCCCGCAGAACATGGCGCGACTGGGCGATGCATACTTGGCACCATTTGACCCCAGCGTAACCAGCACCAATGTCATGCAAGCAGTAAATCCCCAGGGTCGGCCTCTCCGGTCGATGCAGGCGGCGCACAACAAAATCAAACATGGCAGCGGACTGGTCGAGGATATGTCCAGAATCCTAACACTCACAGAAGACGAGTCTCAGGTCAAAGGTTCGGAGTTCACCGACCAGTTGCTTGTATTGATTCAATCGCCTGTTCCCGGGGAATCAAAGGAACCGCTTACCGCATCCATGCCAATTCGGAATACATGGGCGCGTGATATGGTCGATACGATTGAATCAGTCAAAAACATGGCGGAGGCTCTGCTCGGTACCAGTGCGACGTTAATTAAAGAAGGCATTTGGAGATACTAGTACGCTGGCGGTCGAATCCTCGCCGTACTTCCAATTGATGTGACCTGTGTCATAGAAGTAGCAATTCTACGAGGCTGGTCGGCTTATCATAGCGATCGGCCTCGTTATGGTGACTATTCGGCCCGGTCGAGTAGAAACTGTGGCCGCTCTCGGTTATAGGAACGGCGTCCGGCGCTTCCGATGTTCGACCCACACGGCCAGCGTCACATCGCCTAAGCCGGCGTTGACGTGGTTCGGAGTAATGCACTCAAACAATAAAAGCGCTCCCAAGGACCATCTCTCCCTTTGTAGGCTTCACCGCCTTATTGCCATCTTCGGTCCGAGGGGTATGGCAACGATTCGTTAATTTTCCACCATAATCCAGGGTCTGGTAATTCCCGCGCAAAAGAGGATTCCGACGCCTCGGGGCCTCAATAATTATCCGTGGCGGTCTACGCTAAAATCTCTCGAGCTTTCCTCCGCATCCATAGAGACAGCAAGGGATAACATCTGATGCTTGACACGCAGGGCCCCACGTGCAAACTCGGCCAATCGACGGCGCATTACCTTAGTGGCCCCAGACCTGAAGTTGAGCCCATAGTCAGACTGATACTGAAGTGTGGCTTTCCATAACCCAATCCAGGCGACTTGCTACAGATCGTCGGACGCAACGCCAGGTAAGTGCCACCGCCCAATCGTCTTTTGAATCCAAGGGGCAAAGTATGGCATAAGGTCATCAAAAGCCAGATTATCCCCGGTTCGTACCCGCTCGACCACTTGCATTAGGTTGTCTTGCACAGTATCACATGCCAACACGTGTACCACCTGTCATCGAATGAGTTTAGAATCGTGGAGAATGCTACGGTTTCAGCGTGGCCATGAATGCCCATCTCTAAAGCCCAGTC
>JAKAAL010000984.1 GCA_021802375.1 Bacillota bacterium
TGCCAACGGCATCATCCATCCAGGACACGCATCCATAATACGCAGCCAAAGCTCGACGATGGGAATCGGGATCGGTGGTGCCATAATAACGACTGGCTTGATAGGACGCTGCCGCATGACGGACAAATGGGACCGATCTCTCCAGAAACAGCGGATCATAGGCAGGCAACGTCACCCGGTCACGATACCGTTCGTAATATTGAGCCGGAGGATTGTAAGGAAAATGGGGTTTGTCGAAGTGTACCGCTAAATAGAAAGGCTGGTCGCGATGGAGCCTGGCATGCGCTTGCAACCACGCGCTGCTCTCCGCGACACAAATCTCAGTTTGAGTCAGCGCCAAGGGAATCCGGGAAGGTCCGGCGTTTTGAATAATGTCGCCCAATCCCGACTCCCCGTTTTCCGGCAAGCGGCGCGGGTCGGGCTGATGCGCCTGTCCAAACAGATCGCCGTATGGCCGCTCTTGAAATCCGTGAAATTGCTCCCCATTAAAGTGGGCTTTGCCCACCAAAGCCGTCCGATAACCTGCCCCAACCAGGGCGCGGGGAAGCGTCATGGAGTTGGCTTCCAGAATGTGTTGATTGTCGTACAACCCGTGATTTCTACAGTAACGTCCGGTTAAGAGCGAAGATCGGCTGGGAACACACAGAGGATTCGTACAATAGGCATGGTCGAATACCACTCCGGTTTGCGCCAACCGGTCTAACCCCGGAGTTTGCACCAGCGAATCTTCCCGGTATCCCACGGCATCCGCTTGATGTTGATCGGATAAAAAGAAGAGTACATTAGGGCGTTTTATCGACATGGTGGTCTTGGACTCCTTTGCCCCAACCGTTCCCGGTTCCCAGGCAGCTCAGCGGGACCTACGGATTGGCTAGCACCGCTCGCTCTTCCCTATCTCCACCCAATGTTCTGTCAAGACAAGGATAAAAAGAGGCTATGCATTGCATTGTACCACGGGTATAATATAAATCAATCCTGAATTGCAGGAGATCTTGTCGACGTCCGTGCTGTATTCACAATACTCGATTTTCCTTATCGAAAGCAGCGTGGCGTCTCGGATTGGTGGCAAAAATTTCGCTTTCGTGGGTCGATATTCCCGCAAATATTCGTATGAGAAAGGAAGATGTTCGTGTCCGCTGCGGAGGAAACGCCCTTAGATCATATCAACACCTACTCAAGTCCGTCAGAGCTCAAGATCACCGATATTCGCTTTGCCAATATTGTGGGGGCACCCATGCCTTGCATTTTGATGAAAATCTTCACCAACCAGGGATTAGTGGGGTACGGCGAAGTCCGCGATGGCAGTAGTAAAACGTACGCTCTAATGTTGAAGAGCCGGCTACTTGGAGAAAATCCTTGTCAAATCGATAAGCTTTTTCGGCGCATCAAACAGTTCGGTGGTCATGCTCGCCAAGGCGGTGGGGTTTCAGGCGTGGAAATCGCCTTGTGGGACCTCGCCGGGAAGGCCTACGGCGTTCCCGTCTATCAAATGTTGGGAGGAAAGTTTCGCGACCGGATTCGGATGTATGCGGATACGGACGTGCACGGGCGTCCCACCAGTCAGAAAATGGGACAAGCACTGCGAGCGCGCATGGATCTGGGCTACACGTTTTTAAAAATGGACTTGGGGATCAACCAATTGCTCGACCAACCCGGTACCCTATCCGCCCCTCTCGGGTTTTTAGAGGAGATGAAGGCTCTTTCCGGACCAACGCCACCGGGCCTCAGTGCTGAACAAGTGCGTGAGAGAAGAAATCGTGGGTATGATATCAATAATATTGCCCATCCCTTCACCCATATTCATCTCACCGCCAAAGGATTCGATGCCCTGGAGCAATATGTCGCCGAAGTACGTCAGATTATCGGCTACGAAGTTCCCTTGGCGGTGGACCATTTTGGTCATATTGGCGTTGACGACGCCATAAAGTTGGCCCGAAGACTGGACCCGTACAATTTGGCCTGGCTAGAGGACTTGATCCCTTGGCAGATGACGGCGCAGTACGCGAAGTTGACCGCCGCCTCTACCACCCCTATCTGTACCGGCGAAGACATTTATCTCAAAGAAAATTTTCGACCATTGTTAGAATCGGGTGCGGTCTCGATTATTCATCCCGACATTCTGACCTCGGGTGGCGTTCTGGAAAACAAGAAAATCGGCGACATGGCCCAAGAATTTGGCGTATCTATGGCGGTTCACATGGCAGAGAGTCCGATTGCCTGCCTGGCGGCCGTGCATAGTGTCGCTGCTACGGAAAATTTTGTTGCCTTAGAATTCCACTCTGTGGATATCCCCTGGTGGGATGACCTGATTGAGGGGTTGCCCAAACCCCTCGTGCAGAATGGCTATATTTCCGTCCCTGACCGTCCCGGTTTGGGCATTGAAGGCCTGAATGACGACGTGATCCAAGAGCACCTCTCACCCCAAGTCCCCGGCCTATGGGAAGCGACGGATGCCTGGGATAGCGAGTGGTCGAGCGATCGCCTCTGGAGTTAAGCCGTGCGTCAATCGCTCTTGACCTAAGAAATCGATAAAGAGGGTTGGATGAGCATAGGGTGGTCCGGCCCGCACAGGCGGGTGCGATCTCGATCGTCGCCCCGAGGAAGACCCAAAAAGGAGATGCCATAAGATGCAGTTCCGCAATCGTGAGGACGTAATCCAGTTGACGCCGCTTTGGACCG
>JAKAAL010000032.1 GCA_021802375.1 Bacillota bacterium
GGTAGCACATGAGGCGATTTATAGCGATGATGTTGGCAGCGATGGCACTGGTCATGGTGCTGTCGCACGTGAGTTCCTCTAGAGATGCTGTTTTGGCAACAACATACTCAGTTCACTATAGTCCCCGCGATGTAACTGATCCTGGTGTGGTCTAACGCACTTGGCTAAGAACAAGGGGGAAGGGCAAGTGTTACCTTCGCACACAGAACAACTCAGCCATTGGGAACTGGTCGAGGCAGTGATGGCAGGCCTTCCGACAAGACAGACGCGTCCAAGAATCATCCTGAAATATGCCCAATCTATCGATGGAAGGATATCAACCGCAACTGGTCATAGCCGAGGTCTCAGTTCTGAGCCTGAACTAGTGTTTACTCACGCGTTACGATCGGTATGCGACGGTATTCTTGTCGGTATTCGCACTGTAACCGAAGACAACCCGCAGCTGACGGTACGATACGTTCAGGGACGCAACCCGAGAAGAGTTATCGTGGATCCATCCCTCCGCCTGCCTCGAGAAACAAACATCTATCGTGATCCACAGGGTGCGATACTTGTTTATGACCCGGAGCGTAGTACCGACCGTATAAAGGAGTTGACTAGCCAGGGATTCGTATTAGTTACTGCTCGATGTGGGCCTGACCGACGTTCCCTGGATCTTGACGGGTTTCTTGGCCAGCTACGACAAAATATGACGATTGAGACCCTACTGGTTGAGGGAGGAGGATACGTCATCACATCTTTCTTGCGAGCGCGAGTCGTGGACCGTCTTGTGGTTACCGTGTGCCCACGTATTATCGGTTCGGGTCTCGACTCTGTGGGCCAGCTTGATGTATTGACGGTGGAACAGGCACTTCGTATTAGAAAGATGCAGACTTACAACGTAGGAGAAGATTACGTGCTCATCGGCGAGCCAGAGTTATAAAATGATGAGGAGGAAATTATTATGCGGCCCATTTTAATTGAACCGGGCGAGGCGCAGTCAGAGTATCGCCACCAAAGCCCCATTACGGGGGTCGAATGGTCACCCGACGGTTCAAAACTTGCCACTTCCTCCTATGACGGAACCGTGAAAATTTGGAACAATGATCGCGTCCTTTATACTTTTAGGCATTACAAACTAACCAACAGTGTTAGGTGGTCACCAACTGGGCGGTATTTAGCCACCGCGTCCGCTGACCGCGCGTGTAGAGTCTGGGATATTCATACAGGTAAAATTGTCTCGACGCTCACCCGCCACACAGACGATGTAAACAGCGTAACATGGCTCGGTGATGATCAATTTCTGGTTACGGTTTCAGAAGACGGCACCGGACGCAAGTGGACCGCGATGTCCGGTCAACTCTACCACGGTATGATTTATCATGACAATCACGTGATGTCCGTCGATTGGAGCACTAAATGGGGAATCCTCGCAAGTTGCGGCGAAGACGGTAATGTTAAGACATGGACCAAAGAGCTAGAACTCCTAGATGTGTGGCCACAAAACGCCGACATGGAATGTTGCCGATGGTCACCTGAAGGTTTACTTGCTCTTGGTTGTGACGATGGATTTGTTCGGGTTGTGGACAAAACAGGTGCTATGCTAACTGAACTTGGTCCGTGCGGCGGTGCGGTCAAGAGTGTAGCATGGTCTCCAGACGGCCATCACATTGCGGCGGGGTCATACAACCAAAAGGTTACCGTGTGGGACGTTGAAACAGGCCAATGTCTTGGAACAGTGATAAGCAAGAGAATTTGGCCGCGCTCCGTATCATGGAATTCAAGCACGGATTGCTTGGCCGTAGGCGCGTTTGACGGCATTCCCACAGTTGTCGCGCCCTCAAAAGCGCGATTCAACCGCATAGAATTACGTCACGACCCGAGAGATTCTACCCATGGAATTAACGCACTATCCATTCATAAAAATGATATCTGGTTGGCTAGCGACGACGGACACGTATATCTCTGGAAGGTGTCGGCGTTGCCTTCGATTGAAACATATACGCTCGTGCAATCTGATGGTGAGGGCAGCCTTGTGAATGCGATCGCCGTCGATCCAAAAGAAAGGTTCCTATCATACGGATTGTTTGACGGCCAATACGTAATTCGTCGCAAAGACGGTTTGCTCTTGCATGTCGGTCACTGTGAATCCCCGATCAATAGTATCTCGTTGTCCCCAGACGGCAAGATCTTGGCGATTGCTACGTACGCGGGGAAAATACACCTCTTGTCATCCGAATACCCATTCTCAACTCAGAAAATTATCCAAGCTCATAACGCCGCCATCAAAAGCATTGCGTGGCTCTCCAATAATCAAATCGTGTCGGGAGCAACGGATGCGTTAGTGAAGATTACGTCGATCGATTCCGGAGACTCTCAAGTTCTTGAGGGCCACGGAAACTTGATTGATTCGGTAAGCGTGAGTCGAGGGCCTCGACCACTCATTGCTTCGGCAGCGCGGGATCGAACAGTGCGTATATGGGATCCCGAGGTAGGCAAATGCCTGCGTACATTAATTGGTCACGATGAGTCGTTGAAGTCCGTGTGCTGGATGCCCGGAAGTAGAACGGTGCTTTTGTCGGGCTCATACGATTTCGACGCCAGAATTTGGAACATAAAATACCACGACGGCGACCGCAGATTATCCCAAACCTTGACCGCGCATACACAAGCCGTAAATGCTGTTGGGTGGTGGAACGAACATGCAGTGACTGCGTCTTGGGACGGCTCTTGCATCATCTGGGCCAAGACGCAAGAGATGTGGCGTCCGGTGTATCGCAATCGTATAACCCCATTCGAGGTTGTCAAGGGAGGTGTGGGACATGCAAATGGTGACTGAAAGTAGATTGCCGGTTCGCGGAAGGCGAATGCGCATTCAAATATTTCGCTCCAGTGACGGAGACGAGGTCATCGCACTCATCAAAGGCAACCTGTCAGCATTTGCTAATCCCCTCGTTCGCATTCACAGCCAATGCTTCACGGGAGACGTGCTTGAATCAGAGCGATGCGACTGTGGACCACAGTTGCAATTTAGTCTCGACCGAATAGCCCATGCACGGGCGGGCCTTCTCCTCTATTGCTCGACTCACGAAGGGCGGGGAATCGGTTTGGAGGAGAAGCTTAAAGCGTACGCTTTGCAAGATCAAGGCCTCGACACTGTGGAAGCCAACGAGGCTTTGGGTTTACCCATCGATAATCGTGATTATTCGCTCACTGTCGAGGTCCTCCAGTATTTTGGCTTGCGCCAAATACGCTTGCTCACCAACAACCCTGTCAAAGTGGAAGCAGTTAAATCGTGTGGTATAACCGTTACCCGCATTCCTTTACCGCTATTTTGCAATCCTCAAAATCGACGTTACCTAGCCACCAAGAGTGAAAAGATGGGACATCTGTTCACTGTATAAATTCGGATGCGAGTATTTGTCTACGATGGGTGCGCCAGATAACCAGAGGTGGTACATTTGAAATTAGTGAAGCAATACAATGGTGCCTTAGACATTCCGGTTGTGCAGTGGCCTCACCATCATCAGACCTTATTTGACACCAGAGAATGGGCTATCGCGAGCCGTTGGCCAACTGATCCTACCCAGTACGTGATGTTCGGTGAAGCATTGTTGCCCTTTCGATTGGTGCAGAACAGGGACACGTGGATAAATGCGGACGCTAATGCGTTGGCAGGCGGATATAAATATCTGTCGCAGGGGACCTTGGAGGAAGATGAGCGGATTTATCCTCACGTAATTACCATGGGCCCAGGATACTACACCGAATCTGGAGGCTCCGAAGCAGATACCCAGCACTTAGTCGAACATCTGGAACACCTCTCTCACCATCCTATTATGTTTGCTTATGTTTATCCGGGCGGCACGCTATCCCGAGTGCTTGAACGCCGAAATTACGTGTCGGGCATGATTTCGGCGAGTGCGTGGTTGCCCTTGCCCGGAAAGCACTTCAACGATTATCTCGATATGCTAAACGCCAACCGCCGACGAAGTGTCCGGCGGGAACTCGCTGCCTTTAACCGCACGGGTGTAACGGTAACGACGTATGTTGGAAAGGCTTCAACCGCACACCTTTCTACATTTGCGTGCCTGTCGAATGCGGTCCAAAGGCACCACGGGAACAATCCAGATCCCAATGATACGCTACATCAGTTGCACCAATTCGTTGACCTATTTGGTGACCGTGTCATTTTTTTCTTCGGCAGAGCGAATGGAAAAACGATCGCTGCAACTATGGCAGTGATCTGCCATGGAATGATTTTCGCTCGTGATATTGGGCTGGAATACGATGAACGGTCCCGTGATGCCATGGTCTACTTTAACATGGCCTACTACGAAGTCATCCGTTATGCATATGACAATGGCCTTAAGATAGTGTGTGCTGGGATCTCGACGTTCAAAGCCAAGGCACTGCGAGGATTTCAATTAATCCCATTGCTCGCATACGTACCGAGGGGGACGTCATGGGAGAAGAGTCTTGTGCTCACAGATCGGGCATTACGCGCCAACGTTGGCCCTTGGTTAGTATCAAAGCCGTTTCCGTTAACTTGCCAAACATCTCAGTAGTTGGCTAGAAACTCCACCGAAAAAGTTAGAATCTCGTTTTTAGAGAACTAAGGAGGATTCTAATGAGACTGGCTGTATTGCGACGGAGTAACCCTAGGCGGGTTCTGACATCGGTCGTTTGGAACGAGACTTTGCGCCTCTGTGCCAACTTTGGTGCGACACTTTTTGCGACGAATCCGGATCCTCCGATAATCTTTCCAATACGCGTCACCAATTTGAGACCATGGAATCCCCACTCTCTTCGAGAGGATCTCGAAAACTTGGGGATCACAGACATTCTATCAATCTCCGATCCTGACTCTGAAGCGCTTGAAGACGCACGGCTTCGCTGGGACTTTTTTCAAACGAAACGCGCATTAGATACCCTACACGGGATATCTTTACTTCTTCATAAAGGAATGACTCGCGAAATCTGTGAACAATGTGGCATCCCCATGTCCCGTGGATTTTGGCTCGAAAATCCGGCTAGTTTTTCGGATGACATATATAAGCTAAACGGCCTTGTGGTGGTCAAACCCGTTAATCGATGGTCGACCGAAGGTATCGAATATTGCCGACCCGAAAATCTCTCCCAGCACATGAAGTCATGGCGTGGACCGGCCGTGCTTGAAGAATTCTGGTCAGGGGAGGAGGTGTCAGTAGAGGTTGTATGCGTTCGGGACACGACATCTGTGATCGGCTGGGCCGTGAAGGGGCCTACCTCGCCAACGAGCGCGCCCCTTTTACGCTTGCGATACGCGGGAGACAAAGATGCTCCGCCTATGTTAGCGGACGCTGCCCACGCAATTGCAGACAAAGTTCACTATGAGGGAATCATGGAGGTCGAGTTCATTGTTGCATCCACGGGACAATGGGTTCTTACAGAGGTAAATCCGCGTCCAAGCGGTGTTACACCATTGCTCGCCCGATCCTTGGGGTACTCTTCTGTTGCGGTAGCTGTGTCGATGTTTTATGGAGCGCCATGGGTTGGTTCCCGTGCATATCACGCGTGTGATTTTACCCTGCAAGACGACGAAGTAATGGTTAGTATTCGTCCCTTGCTTGATAAGGAACTCGAAATACATCCGTCCGTTGATGGTTATCCACCACGTTGTTACTTGACCGCGCGTTCGTACGATACGCTGTTGCGACGCACGTTACAAATCGAACAGGCTACGGGAATACCGCTAGCAAACCAGTTGCAGGACCGTAAAAAGGCGTACGAAACCATTGCTCACATGTAAGTAGCCATAGGAGGGGAGTTGGCATGATTGCGAAGGTTTCAGGCCCCAAAAAGGTGGCCCTATATGAGGAGTCACCACCACCAGAAGAGCTTAAGCACAATATGGTGCGAGCCACAGTTTTGGCCTGTGGAATCTGTGGGTCCGATGTTCAACTATATACTGGAATCAACCCATGGAAAAAGCGGACGACATATCCGATCCGTCTAGGACACGAAGTGGTCGCAAGGGTAATCGAAGCCCCCCGCAAAACGAACTTTCGAACAGGCGATGCGGTAGTTTCCGTGCCGGTATTTTCGGCGGGATGCGGTGTATGTTCAACATGCCGACAAGGAAATTCACATCGGTGTAACAATTCCGTGCGTTGGAAGATGTTCGAGTGGTCTTGGGGATTGGCGAACGAGATTTGGATACCGTCTCACAGCGTTCGTGCGGTGGGGGACGATATTTCTCTGGACTATTGGGCACTCGTCGATTTATTTGCTGTAGCTTTGAACGCGATGAAGATAGGAAATATCTGGCTATCCCGTACGGTAATGATCATTGGAGCAGGGGCACTGGGCCTAGCCCTTTGCCAGGTAGCGAAATCGATTGCAGACGTACATGTTCGTATTGTTGGACACGAGTATGGTGTGACCCTCGCCAAACATCGTGGATGGGCGGATGAAATCGTGGAGTCGGCTTCATTTTTTAAGGGGCGGTGCACAAGTGATCTAGTCGTTGAAGCATCGGGACGAAGGCAGCAGGACGCGATCCGTCATGTTGCAGATGGCGGGACGCTGTGTCTCGTTGGATCTTTTTCCGGAACCGTCACTTGGACCTACGCCGAACTGGCGCGAAGCATTTCAGTTGTCACTCCCTCGGCTTATCCGGTTTATGAATTTGAGGAGGCACTCAGACTCATTCAGATGGGCGCCCTTCATCCTGACCCCTTAATCACACATAAACTGCCGCTCGCCGAAATCCAGAAAGCTTTCGAAATCGCGGCCACCAAACCGCCTGGTGCACTAAGAGTTATCGTAAAACCTACTTAACGGAGGTGTTGCTCTGATGACTAAAAGTGATTTGGTTAACAAATCTCACGGTTCGTTAGATAGCATCCATGGATTACAGTGGCGTATAAAGGAACCCCAAACCGCTGTCTTGGAATCCTTAGACATTGATTTGTCAACGATAGCGTCTTCGCAATTTGTTGTGCAAACGTTGTACAGCGCAGTCAGCCCTGGCACCGAACTTGCCATATTTCGAGGAATCGATCCTGACGTGCATGCAGCTGACGGATGGTGTCGCTACCCATGGTCAGCAGGATACGCGGGAGTAGGTCGCGTAATTCGTGTAGGCAACGACGTACAGTCTGTACGGGTTGGTGATATAGTCACAGGCATACTCGGGCACGCATCTCATTGGGTTATGGATGACCAAGTCGGCCAGAATGGTAAAAAATTCCTTTGGTCGGACCGCTTCGTGGGAAAAGTGAGACAACCTATTCCGCTGGAACAGGCTGCATTTGTTAGACTATACGGCATCGCAATGACCGCAATCCAGGCCTTGCACCCCTTACGATGGGGACAGATTCTTGTCAGCGGATTGGGGACCATCGGTACCATGGTAGCTCAACTCGCGATGCTTCATGGCTTTAGTGTCACAGGAGTTGATCCCTCCTGCGAAAGACGACAGGCCGTAATGCGAGACGGTATAAGTGCGATTGACCCCCACTCGTTGGACAAAAGAACGGATCGATGGGACGCCGTTGTGGACACGGTTGGTTTAGCAGTGAACACTGTAATGCTTCCTAATCACCTAAACATCGGGGGTGTCCTTGTGCTCATGACTCACTGGCGTAGTCAACCCCCGATCGACTGTAGCTCCTTTATAAACGAAATATTCAACAAAGGTCTGACCGTTCGAGGGGCTTTAGAGTATGGAATGGGGTCTTTGCCTTGGGAGAACTGGCCGGAGCTGCAACGTGCAAAGTGGAATCTTATCGAAGAGCACATGCAGCGTGGCCGGTTAGCATTCACGGACTTCGAGACCGTTCCATATAATCACCTACCCAGGGCGTACAAGGACCTCGACACGCGGCACGGGCCCGTGGGCCGATTGCTCGATTGGACCTCATTAGGCTTACGTGGGGAACCAAAGACACAACATGCGGTTCCCATGTGACCCGTCTTATCAAGATCATCGCTAACAAAAACTACAATAAAGGTGGTCACCGACATGGCCTTTCTCATCATATATGGCTTTTCGGAGGGATTTCCAGGCCATTGGTCGCTCCTAAAACGTTGGATTGCTGTTGGTCACAAACTATGGCTCATTAGCGAGTCTCCCGATCAAACCCGACTTAGTGGTGTAGTGCGCTGGGATTCAATGTCACGCGAGGGGCAGAAAGATCCACGGGCGTTGCCATGGGCAGCAGACCAATGGAAGTGGGCGGCTAGCGCCGATGGCGTCATCTGTTTGTGGGAGCAGAGCGTAGTCGGAGCGGCACACCTGGCCAGTCGACTTGGACTCAGGGGTCCCGATCCACAAGCAGCGGAATTTGCGCGGAATAAGTGGTTGATGGTACAAAAATGGCGGTCCGCTGGTATTCGCACCCCGTTCAGTCAACCCATTCATGACCGTGAATCTCTTGTCCAACTGCTCACTCGGTTACCGAAAATCGTAGTCAAGCCCACGGATTCCGGTGGAGGTTTCGGCGTTCAGGAGGTTACCGCAAATTGGATAGCAAATGACAGCGCGTGGGACGACCTGCGAACGTCACGAAAGGTTTCACTACTTGCGCAGGAAAAGATCGATGGTCCCGAAGTAAGTGTGGAAGGATTTGTGGACCACACGAAGCGATACCATCCTTTAGGAGTGACAGCTAAGTACACCACCGTGGGTCCACGTTTTATTGAGATGGGACACATGGCCCCGGCTCCCATAAACGCGACCGAGATCGCACAAATTTATCGTTTAGCGACACAATGTCACGATGCCCTTGGATTGCGCGATTGCGTGACGCACCTCGAAGTGAAACTTTGTCACGATGGTCTGGTTCCTGTAGAATTGGCGGCTCGGGTCGCGGGTGGCGAGATTCCGGACATATGGGCTAGCATGAATCATTTCGACTTGTACGATGTGGCCTTTCGCCTAGCCATAAAAAAATTCCCCGTGGCCGAGCGCCCAATAGCTAAGAGAGCCGCCGCGGTGATTTTCCCGACCGTCCGATTGGATTGGCCCGAAGTGGTTCGTGAAATGGGTCTCGAACTACTTGAACTCCGTAGTCGCAACGTTCCACAGGGCTTTGCCGTGTCTGATAACAGCGGTCGTTGGCAGTTGGTTCGTATTCGAGGAGACGATTCTGGGATGGTGTTGAAGTTCATAGATGAAACATTTCGTCGTGAAGCGGAGGCAGGCTCTCTTGGTCTCCAAGTCATAGGGCTAAGCATTGCCGGAGGTGCTCGATGAATGTGCCGTCACAGTGTGCGGTTTGTGCAGAGTTTTTTGATGGACGAGAATCTTGCGAACTGCATTATTCCTATCCGTCCTGATGAGCGGGTATTCAAGGTAATACCAAACGTTTCGGCATTTCCGGAGACACAAGTAATTATAGTGTTCAATGACAGTTCGCCTTCGTTTCATGATAACGTCGTTCGTCGCTTTCCTTGGTGCCGCTTTGTTACGGTTTCGTTGGCTAATCGCTCTTTAGCCCGCCATACGAGAGGCTCGTGTGCTCATGGGAATTGCCTGGTTCATTGGGTCCGATACGATAATCGAAGCAAATCCACCCCCGCTTTGGCAGCTGCTACAGGCCTCAGAGCAATCCCAAGTGTTTTAAGACCGTGTCCTTTATGAGGGAACCCCAATCACGAGAATACGTCTTACGTCCTATTGGCGGGGTGGTGGTTCCGATCTAAATTCGTATTGCGACGAGAACCACATTAATCGGGGGAATAATAATGCGCCAAAATCAGCCATTACAACTGGCACTTGCGAGCATGGCCATCTATGCTGGGGGATCACAGTTGCTATCTTTTGCCCTGCCTTGGTATGTAATGAAAGGGACGGGTTCGCTAGCATCCATGGCCCTAATTTGGGGCGTCCAAACCTTCGCAATCGGGGTGAGCGGAATTGGACTTGGATGGATCGTGGATCGTTATCCGGCCGCTCGTGTTGGGTTGGGTGCCATCATCGTGCAGGGGACAGCTATTGTTATCATGATGCAAACTCTACGGGCCCTCCATCCCTCCTCCGTTGCCTTAGCAACCTGGTCTGGCGTCTGGGCGATCGGCTCTAGTTTATATGGGTTAACGACGGACTTCCAGATTGTTCCTCGATTGGCACGGTCGGAATCCGAGCTAACGTGGGCAAACGGCCTGTACGGGTCATTATGGTCAGGAAGTGCAGTTGCCGGTCCTGCGTTGGGAGGCGTCCTTGTCGTTCTAATGCCTCAAGGGGCCGCACTTTGGGTCGTGCTAGGTACTCTGGCACTCATGTTGCCGTGGATTTGGGTTATCCGTGACTTGCCTGCAGGTACCAAGAGTAAAAGCGATCGACAGAACATCAAATGGGATAGCCGTCCGGGCCGAACCCTATGGTTGGGCATTGGGCTTTTAGGTGCTGCGGCGGCATTGGCCAACATAGGAACGGGTAGCTTGTCAACCGTGACCACCTATTACCTTGGACACACGTTAAACTTGCCCAGTCCAACTGTGGGAGTCTTGTTTTCCGTGGGCGCGGTTGCTCAAGTTGTCGCAAGCCTTGTGGGACCTCTCATCTACAACAGAATGGGTGCCCAGGGGACACGGTTTTTGTATACCGTCTTCGGGATTTTTGTTCTTCTTATGTTGATTTTGGTGGGGTCTTGGTGGGCTGGCCTCGGATATGCCGTGACGGAAGTCGCCTTGAGTGGGTTTAATCTCGTATCTCGTACTGTGCGGCAGCAATGGGTTCCATCGTCGCTCCGGGGGTGGGCCGCTGGCGTGTACCGAACAACCGCCGTCCTTCCAGCGCCGTTGTCTGCAGTCGTGCTGTTGTCCATATATCACAATTGGGGCTATGGATGTGTGTTGTTAGTGGCTGCCGTGGCCTTTGTTCTCAATTGGATATTAGCGGCCCGAGGAATTTATGTTTTGTCCGGTCGGACTCTACGCGGAGACCTCTGTCGTTCTACCCAAACTACCCGCGCAGACCTTTAAACAAATATCTCTTCGTAGGTTAGGGGTTGGAGAAGAGATCGGAACGACACGCTGTGACCATGTTATTCGCGCTCTGGAAGAAGCCGCCCAACTGGGAAGGATGAAAACGAACAACATCGGCGCTTTGACTCAAGCGAATCCCGCCTATCATGCCCCGTTCTCCGCCTCCAGAGAGACCCTAACCCACGCCCGTCGTAAGATTCGTTTTGTCCATGGTTGTTAGGAGGTTTAATAGCGCCGACCCGGCGGCCCCACCGCCGCGGCCGATAATCAGCACCTCCGCGCAGTCGCGGGGACTGCCTGGGGCCCTTGGACGATGGCCGGAATCAAGGTGATCGGAATGCCCGGGCATCGCGTGCGGCGCACCGCTTCAATGTCGCGCCGGGTGGCCCCGGTGGCGGCGGTAATGACGGCAATCCGGCGCGGAATGCGTGGGAGCGGCCGGGGTGGACGGTGAAAGAGGCCCTCGGCGGCTAACCGGCGATAGAGGGCTTCGCGCGCCAGTTTGTCTGCGCCCACACCCACCGGTTCGACCGTTTTGATGTACAACGTGGTTTGCCCATCGCGTTCAAAGACGCCGAGCCGACCGGTAACCAGAACGTGCAAGCCGTCTTGGAGCGGAAAGGCGAGCATTTGGGCGTCCCGGCGAAAGAGAACCGCGCGAATTTGGCTCTGGTCATCTTTGAGCGTCAAGTACCAATGCCCGGAGCTGTGATGTTTGACACCGCTGCATTCGCCGTGGACGGCAATGGTGTGAAACACCGGTTCGACCACCGATTTCAGGCGCTGCACCAGATCAGAGACCGACCAGGGGGATGATGGGGATGCAATCATCGGTAAGACCTCCTAAAAAGACATTAAGCCGGATCATTCAACCCGGCGGAGGACGCCGGGGGAGTAGGGACATCGGAGGGGGGTTCTTGCAATGCGGGATGCTGGCGTAGCCGGGATAGCCCCTCCGCCAGCAATTGATAAATGCGGGCGGTCGAGACGCCTTCGGCCCGGGCAATCCGTTGGGCCGATAAGGCCGGGTGATCGTCGAGACCATAATAGCACGCCATAATGCGTTGCAGGCGGGCGGGTAAACTGTGAAACGCGAGGCGTAAGCGGGCCACCTCATCATCCGTGATAATTTGCTCATCAACGCTGGGCTGCGTATCCGGGAGGATCGCGCCCAAGGGCGTGTCGGTGTCCGCGGTGAGAGGGTGATCAAAGGACAGAGGATCCATCAGAGCCTCTTGGGCCGCGTGGTGGAGCGCGGAGACCGCAGCGGACGGCGGATTCTGGCGGGTGGCGGGATGCTGATAACCCGGCACGCGAATCAGGGTGCCGGTTTGTTCATAGGCGCGTTGGATGGCCTGTCGAATCCAGGGGACGGCATAGGTGCTAAACCGGACCCCCCGTGAGGGGTCAAACTTGTCGATGGCCCGCATGAGACCCAAGACGCCGGTCTGAATGGCGTCGTCCCAAGCCATCGGCGGCAGGGCCTTATGGGTGACGACATAGACGATGAGCCGCAGATTGTGCACAATCACCGTATTGTGGGCCGCCCGGTCGCCGTGGGCGGCGCGTTGCAGAAGATCATGCAGCGTCGCGTCATCCAGGGACGGGGGAAATGCCGACGAATCGAAGGAGGGCGGGTCATCCCGAAGGGGTGCGTCCGCGGCGTCGTCTAGCCAAGACGGGGACACCGATGAGGGATCGAGCATGGACATCACCTCCGGAGTGGAAATACGCATCGCACGGGTTTTATTGTATCAAAAAGGCGTTAGCTGGCCGTCGAGATGGGAACGGATGAGGGCGTGATCTTTTCCACCCCCTAATAAAACATGACACCTGCGGCCTCTGTTTGATAGGGTAAAAATGGCCCCACCATTCTATGAAGGAGGTCGTGATGAGTACTCCACCCTATTCGTCCGAATTTAAAGACCCGGTCGTTCGCGAGGTGCAAGAGACCCAAAATGCCACATTAGTGGCGCGGCGACATCCACTCAGCCCCGGCATGGTCCGGCGCTGGGTTCGGGCAGCACGGCAGCAAGATCGAGAAAATGGGGGGATGTCCTTAGTCGAAGAAAATGCTCAATTGAAGCGCTTGGTTATCGAACGCGATTTGCCAATCGCGGTGCTGCAGGATGCGCTGCGAAAAAAAGGGCGCCATCCGCCGTCGCATGATGTCAATGGGCCGACTCGTGGGTAAGCCAGGGCCGTCCGGTGCAAAGTGTGTGCCGGGCTCTGCGATGAGCCCGAGGGACCTATTATGCTTGGCGTCAACGCATCCCGCGTCACGAACGGATCCGCGAAAGTCCGGGAAAAAGCGGCCCCTTAAGGGGCCGCGTGGCCCCCGGCTACAACCTCACCACGTCCGGACAAAAAATTCCGGATGGACAAATTGCGGAGTGGATTGTCTTGATTTTGGAGGAAGAAAATTCCGCCTATGGTTATGAAAAACTCACGTGGCGGTTGCGTCGCCGATTTGATCTCTGTAAGATCGG
>JAKAAL010000985.1 GCA_021802375.1 Bacillota bacterium
TACCGGGGGCAATATTTTTCTCAGCTAGGTGTGGAGCAAGATGAGATGGTGGAGTTTTTCTTATTAGAACAATAAGCACTATGACATCTAATATGAAGATTGGGGCATCAGGCCCCATTCCCACACTGAGGGAGCGACGGATCAATGAAGCGACTTTACCTGGATGTTTTGTCGCGCGAACAGGCGAAGGCGTTGACAGTGCGGGAGAAATTATGGAGCGCTGCGTAAGCCGTCTCGGGTATTGAGTCGTCACCTTCAGGGAATTTCCCTCCATCATCAGGGGCGGCACGACCTCTCATGAGGTACGGATTACCGACCAAGCTAAAAATGGGCATAGGAAACACAGTGCTCTTGTTATTTTGGGAGAGGCAGAATTTTTATCCCATTATTCTCCTCGGATTGGGTCGGGGACACGGGTCATGGTGGATGACGCAAGCGAGATGGCTTCCGCCTTTTTGTCGGCGTTGGGCAAAAGTGTTCGCGGCAAAACTTACCGCAACGCTGTGGCGTTAGGTATATCCGCCTTTTTGTTAGGCATTCCATTGAACCTTATCACGGGTGAAGTCCGTCGTCAGTTTCACGACAAAGGTAAGGCGGTGGCTGAGAGTAACCTTAGAGGCGTACAGGCTGGATATCGGTGGGCCAGAGAAGTCGGCGTACCCATCATAAACTTGCCTCCTTTAGGTCAGACTGCCCCCGTGTTGTCTGGCAATGAGGCAATGGCCGTGGGAGCCCTAATGGCCAATTGTCGACTATTTTTCGGCTATCCTATTACTCCGGCGAGCGATATTTTGGAATGGATGGCCAAGGAGTTGCCAGCGGTTGGCGGTGCTGTGGTTCAGGCGGAGGATGAAATCGCGGCTTTAATGATGGTAATTGGAGCACAATATACCGGGCTCAAGTTTAGCGGTTTACGCAATATTCGACCCGGCTCTAACTGGCGTACGCTAAGATGTGCTGGAGATTAGCGAGAATTTCGTCGGCATAGGCCCCATCGGGGCCTTTTTGGAAATATTCCCCGGTCCAGAGGACCGTCCGTAAGGCCGCCAGTGCCTCATGAAAGCTCAGGTGGCCGTGGTGGCCGGAGCGGTCACGGGAGAGAGCTTGTCCCACCCAGGCCCACACCAGCGTATACGTGAGAAATCCTCACGCGACGTTGCGATCCGGCGCCGGATCCACCCACGACTGCGGGTCCTCGCCCCCTAAATATTGCTTCACATCGTGGAAGGCGACCTCGATGGGCCAGCGCAAGACATAGGTCTGGACGACTGCCGAACCCGGGCGGGTCAGGTCTGTGGTAAAAAACACGGTCACTGTGGCCGGATCGGCGGGGTCCCTCACGAAGACCAACAGAATGCGGCGCGCCACCTGATGGGGATACCAAATGACCGGGAGCGTCGCGACTTGCCGCTCCCCTGCACCTTCCCTCCGAGTAACACGATCACGGTCTTCCACACCGCCACGGACAAGCCCGCAGCAATGCCCGACAATGGGGGAAGACGTTTCCCTCGCACTCGCGGACGTCCCCGTTGGCCCCGCCGTCGCGTTGGGGGGAGGTCGTAGACGACGGTGTTTTTCCGCATCCGTGACTCGATGATGTGCCCTTCAGGCAAAGGATACCCGACCAATGCGGTGTACCCGCTATCCACGACCCAGGTCCACCTCCGGTGCGGCAGCCATGTCGCCACCTCCTGAATCATGACGGCCACCAATTCCACTGGCGTGGGGCCTCCTTTGCGATGAATCCGGAGATTAATCGGTAAGGCAATGGGATGCCCGCCCCAGGGCGGGCTCCAAATTACCACCAACAGGACGACATTCAGGCCCCACGCTTTCACCACTTGCGTCTCCGTTGACCGCACCGCATCGCGCCAGTATCCTGCATGCGCCACATGCCGACCGGTTTTATGCCACAGCGTATCATCCGCCGCCCCAAGCAAGTCCCCTGCTGGCAACAGGTGGGCATCCGCCCACCGGACCCAACCCTCCCACAACCGCGTCGGATCCCAGTGTCCACACCGAATCCAACCGACGACACTCGCATAGCTGGGTTGCCGATCAGCCGGCATAATCCGCCACAAATGCGTCCACGTATGCCGACCCGGATACCGGATCCACGCACTGAAATCGTGCGCTAATTGCGCAAAACCGGGAGCGGTCACTGCCGACGAAAACAGGCTCACCAACAACGTCATCCATATCTCCATCACCACATTCCTCCTGGAAACTCGGAGGGGGTTGCATCAAGATTCTTATGATGCCATAATAGAAGAACCTCCGAGTGGTAATTTTTGGTAATCCCTACCGACATCATGCCACTCGGAACTCCTGTTTGTCACCCCCCAAAAACAGTGTCGAATTTTACGAAATTCTTCAAAGTTGAGACCGGGGGACGCGCCATGACGGCGACCTAAGGACCGGGACTTTCGCTGATGACCGAATCATTAGGATATGCAGCAATGACGGGAACCCCGGCGGTCATTGTTGATACCCAACGGCCAGGGCCCAGCGCCGGAATGCCCACGAAGCATGAACAAGGAGACCTAGCCCATATGATTTATGCGGGACATGGCGACTTTGGCCGCATTGTTTTGGCCCCGATCGACCCCGGTACTGCACTCTTGGATATGCAAACGGCCTTCAATTTAGCGGATCGGTAACCCTGCTGC
>JAKAAL010000986.1 GCA_021802375.1 Bacillota bacterium
CTAGCAGTCTATAAAAGACTTCTTCGGCCATCGCAAGAAAGTATAGGACGTAAGGACGAATATGACCAAACTTGGGGTTGTGGTCAGGCATCTCACTGATCCTTATAGCAAATTTAAATAATTCTTAGCTAGATAGTTGACCGCAACTCTTCGTCAGCCCACGGTTCAATGCGCTGCTTGACGCCGACGATAAAGGTTAGGCCCCGAATCAAAGCAAAGTAATAAACAAAGCTTCCGAGCAAAAACATTTCCGAGTTCCAGTTAAAGAGCGGTGGTGGCACAAATCCGTCTTTCCATACCAACAGTAACGTGTATACCAAGGTACCGGTCAAGGCAGCCACTACCTGCAGACTGACCGACCGGAAGCCGCGTACTAAATGCTTGCGGAATACCAGCCACGGACCCCAGGCAGCAATCAGAGACAACATTACACTAGAGCTTTCAGAAACAAATACCGGATGCATCGTGTTGGTGGTCACAAAATTCCAAGGCAAGCTGCATAACAAGGCGGCTGCCACCCCAGAGATGGCACCAACCAAGATCATACGGTATAAACCTTGCGGTACCTGCCCTCGCCGATGCAGCCTCAGCCGCAATAGTGCCAGGTTTTGTCGCAGTCCGTTTTGATTGGCTGTGTGCATGGCCGTGACCACGAATCCCCAAAGCGCTAAAATACGGCCCAAAGCTAATGTGGCCAAAGATTCCGTGCGCCATCCAAGGCCCACCAACCCAATGCCAATAAGCAATTGACTGAGGGAAATTAACCAAAGCCAACCGCGCTGTCGGCGGTCGGGCAAAGCAAATTTTTGGGCGTTTAGTTCTGGCCTGCCCAGGTCCACCATCGCCATCTGCTGCGCCAAACGAGGTTCCATTCCCCGCTCAATGTATTGGCCATAGAGTGAAAGCAATTGCTGCCGGATTTTGGCCTGAGCCCGCCGTGCATGATATTTGTTGACAATGAGACTCGTCGATTGGTCCAGGTATTCTTCCCACATACAATCACCTCCATTCACGAATAAAGATTTTTATATAACCCTGGTATCTTAGCATGCGAGAGAGTTCTCGACAACTTCCATCCATTTCCCTGGTTCCCTATATATTCGAAAACGAGAAAAAAGACAATAAGGTTACGCGAGCTGATGAATCGCAGTAAAGTATTCATTGGATATCATCCATTAAGTCACAAGGCACCATCCCGCCCTCTTTCCTGGCTTCGCGGTATGTGAAGTCTCTCAAAACTTTCATCGATACCCCATTTGACACTGTGCTCATAGACCTCACACCATATTGTGGATTACAGAGAAGGCTCTGTCTCTCGATAGTTCAACAAGTTTTCCATCCATCACACCTATGAAACATGGTGTTGAAAGCAGAAAGGCATCGCCCGTACATCAGTATGCAATGCTACTAATCCATTGTTTAGGAGGACAAATATGTTTCGCACAAGCGCCATAGCATTGGCCGGTGTTGGTTTAGCGTTAACAATAAGCGGAATGACGTTTGCTCAGGGCCCTAGTTCTGTCGGCAAGTCATCGGTGAAATCGGCGATGGTCACCCTGCTCCCCAACGACCCTAGTCAGCACCACCAATCGAATCAGCACGGTACCATCACGGTGATGCCTTTGGGCCATGGTCAGTGGCAAGCGACATGGACATGGCGCGGATTAATCGATGGCTTGCCTCCTCTCCTTTTGGGATGGGAGGGCACGCATGTAACCGAGGCTATGCCAAACATCATGCCTCCTCATGAGTCCAAACCCGTTTTTTCAGGTGATACTGTAACCATTGACTTCACCCAACCTGCCAGTTATCCAAAACATCCGGAAGTGGTACAATTTTACGATGGGTCAATAGAAGGGCCCACTGTTGGAGCTGTTTCTCCATTGGGCCAGCTTCCCGAAGTGCCCTGGTCTGCAGCCCTCCCTCTGTTATTAGTGGCGCCTTTGGCGTTTCGCATGGTGCGGAAACGCCCACCAATCCATTAACAAATGGGACCGGGCATCTGACCCCCGGTCCTCCCTCATGCGTTGCCGTGATGATAGACCATGATGGCAATACTTGTGTGTGCCTAACGCTGATTTAAGAAAAACTCCTGCGATGGGGGTGCCTGGTGAATTTATCCGTGTTTTGTCGCTGATTTGCCTTTCGATTGATGCTCAGAATGGTTGTCACCATGGTTTTTTCCTTTGGCGTTGAGGTGAGCCTCAATTTTGACCGCCCAAAAGCTCTGGCCATTAGGTTGGACTAAAGCGGTTACCCGCAGTTGGTGGTTGTCCAAAGCCTGCATGATGGTAGTCACAGTACCCTCGGCTTCTACGCCAATTTTTGTCGAAGGGCGCATATCGATCGTGATGGTTTGTCCGTTGTTTGTTTTCACGGTAATCGCAGGTCCCGTTAGATTGCCCGATTCAAAAACCCCTTGGATTACTTGGTACTTGGCATCATGATGGCTGTGATCTTTCACGCTTTGGTGGCCATGGGCAAATGCTACACCGGAAAACGTGATAAAAGTGCCTGCTATAACAGCGCCGACTATTTTGCTTCCAATTTTTGTCATTGTTGTCCCCCTTCTTACGACACTGTTCGAGGAACAAGAGGGAACTCCTCTTTTTTTATCAAAGTTTTTTCTGTGTTCCCAATCCTAACTAGGTTTGTCGTTCGTCAAGAG
>JAKAAL010000987.1 GCA_021802375.1 Bacillota bacterium
CCGATCTCGGTCGTAAAGTACAGAGCACATCGATGTCGCTCTGATCGTGGAAGTCAGCCCGTAGCACGGATCCGAATATCCGAAGATCTTGTACGCCAAACTCCTGGCAAATCTTCACGACCTGATTAAGATGAAGGTCTATCGGCAGATTGGATCGCGAAAGAGCCACAGCATCGTTCCTCCTACCCTGTCCCCATTTCAATTATTTTTGGTTCATGTGAGAAGCCATCCACCCTTGATCGACAGCCTCATCGGTCGCAGATAAATGATAACAGAGAATTATGCTACATCACTATTCAGCTGGTTAATGCCTTAGTCCCAGCCCTGCCTTCCCCCCGAAGGGGGGAGATTATCGCGTTTGCAGCTTCGACTCCTGTTGCATAGGTCGCACGACGCCCACGAGAGCCTACCTGAGGCCGCAAGATTATCAAAAGAGCTTTTTGTGATCCGCCGTTGGTCGGTTATGATGGCCTGACCAGAACGACTATCGACCTGCGTTCGAACACGCGCCGGATAGCGACACTCCGGGCAGGGTGCACGCCACACGTTTCATCTGCATAATCGGCGTAAGCGGGCCATCCGCCACCAGGCCTTATGATGGGTGTCGACGTGCAAAGCAAATGCTTCCGCGACGTCTTGATTCCAGACAGCCAGTCGAATTGATGGCAGTATCTCTTTTGAAGACAAGCGTCCGACGCACAAATCACACTGGACCATTGATCCTGCACGACTAACGGACTTGGGGGGATTGCTACCCTCATCGAGAAACTTGGTGCTATTTTCGCATTATCCCGCGGGTGAAGGAGTCCGAGTGTAAAAACGGAAAGACTCTGTGCCGTAGTCCCAGCCTTGGTCAAAGTTCTTGGCACGATCCGCCGCTTGCGAGGCCGAGCACCGTGTGGGACAGTAATCGCGGTCCTCTGCTAACAGCCAATAGAAGAAGCTAATCGCAAACATCATGGCCGAGTGCATATCGATGTATCGTTCCACGGCTCCAATATAGGCATCACAGCCAGCGTCCAAAAACGCCTCGGCTAAGGGTGCACGGCCCCCTCCGCAGGCTAGTGAAATGACCGTCCCGAGTCCTTTGCCCACCTGTGTTCGGATACGTTCGGGGGTCCATTCTAAAATGGTCGGGTGCCATCCCGTCGGACTTTGATAGTCCGCGGTTTCCTGATCGATGACGTCGAAACGAAGATAGGGTGCCGTGTCTTCCCCATCCCCATGAACAACGATGATGACTGCGTCACAGCCTGCCGGAGGAGCGGCAAAGAATTCTACCACGTGGCGCGCTTGGACGAGCTGATAGAAATCCACATGGAGGGTAAAGCTTTCCAAAACGCGACGTAGGGCGAGAGCTTCGTCTAATAACGTATGGTCACAAATAATGGCGACTCTTGTGAACAGTTTCATACCGAACCGCCTTTCCATGGCGACGGTGCGAACTACAGGCAACATGACCTCGCGCGTCGTAGACTTCGTAACCGGCTTGTTCTCTTTCATTGACGGATAGTCCTGCCCGTTATTTCCTCATCCTAACCCTTCCTTTTGCCCAGTCACCAAGCTTTTTGATGTGATGCGTATTGCAGGCATTGCCCGTCTTGTTTTGCCAAAGCCAATGAGGTCAGATATTCCTCGAATCCATCGCCTCGATTTTACCAGGGAGGAAATTTGGCGGCTATATCGAAGAGAAGTCACACAAAGATATTTTCGGCTACGCCCAGACCTATAGGGTCAATACGGCACGCTACGAGGAGACATCGTTCGTTGTTCACGTTCATTCATTGCTCCGATCTACACTTAGACAGTCCCCTCCGCGGCCTGGCCCAGATGCCCGGTGCCCCGGTTAAGGACATCCAATCGGCCAGCCGACGAGCCCTCGATAATTTAGTCTACCTGGCCCGGCAGCGCCAAGTAAGCTTTGTGGTCATTGCGGGCGACATCTATGATGGCGACTGGCCCGATTATCACACCGGACTCTACTTTAACGATCGCATGGCCCAATTAGGAGCCGCCGGGATTCGAGTCTTCCTGGTAAGCGGCAACCATGACGCAGCCAGCCAAATCACGCGCCATCTGGTCATGCCCGACAACGTCACCGTGTTTTCCGTAACTCAGCCCGAGACCCATCAAATTCCCGAGCTTTCCGTCGCCATTCATGGCCAAGGATTCAAAGAGCGCGCCGTGACCGCCAACCTCGTGCCCGAATATCCAGAGGCCCTGCCTGGATGCTTCAACCTTGGCTTGCTGCACACGTCCGTACAAGGTCAGGGAGGCCATGAAAACTACGCGCCCTGCCGCCTCGACGAGCTTATCGCTAAGGGCTACGATTATTGGGCGTTGGGCCACATCCATAAACGACAAATTCTCAACCAGGATCCCTGGGTCGTTTATTCGGGCAACCTCCAAGGCCGGCATCCGGGCGAAACGGGGGCCAAGGGAGCGATGCTGGTCACCGTCGACGAGGGTCGAGTGGTTCATGTGGACTTTCATGCGTTGGATGTGGTGCGTTGGTTCCGCTGTCCGATTGACGTAAGCCGGGCAGAAGACGAACAGCATCTTTCCAGCCTGGTGACCAACGCGGTTACGACCATTGCCGACGCCAATCCAGACCTGACGCTGGCCCTACGTATCGAACTATCGGGCATCACGGCTCTGCATGGACAG
>JAKAAL010000988.1 GCA_021802375.1 Bacillota bacterium
GACACTCCGCGTCGCTTTAGCGCGGTCTCTCGACCAGGGAGTCACCTCCGCTATCGTCCCTTGCAAAGGCTCCACCGGAGTGTGAACGAACCGGAACCAAGCGACCGCGTTTAGTGTACATAACAATACCGAGCCCAGGGTCAGAATGCCCACCCACCACCAGACGGGTGCCTGGATAAACTTCAATTCAAGGCTAATGGCCATCCATCCTGCGATCAGTTCCACAGTGCCCTCCGGGGAAGCGGCGGAGGCACTCACCTGAGACAACCGCTGAGTGATGTCCTCGGCATTCCAGGGCTGGTGACGATCAGGGGGAAGGGGCACTTCGCGCTCTATCCAATCCGCGGTCTGTCGGCTACTTCTGCGAACAAGCCAACCCAGCAAGAGCAACAAAAACCCTATTGCCGGGACCAGCAATCCCGCCACAGCTTTGACCTCCACGGGAACTCCTCCATCGCTCAAATATTGTTGGATACGAACAAGCGTGATTTTTGAAAGATGCTAAAAGTGATTATACTGCGCTCTTCCCGGTCCTACTAGATCTAGCGTCAGGGCCTTCGGTACACCTTTGACGGAGCTCCTTGCCACGCTCCCAGTAAGAAGGAAGCGGTGCGGCTTTGAGACCATAGCGAATCCAGTGTCTGCCGACTTACGAATAGCCTCGTCGGCGGCCTCCTTCTCGGTTGCTCTGTTAGGTATGAGATGGCGCCTTCGGTGGAACAATTTGGGAAAGGTTGCCAAGGAGGATGGTTGGATGCGCAATATTTGGTGGATGTTAGCGCTAGCCGGTTTGGTCTGGATTGGCGCGCGCACTTCGGCGATGCCCTATCGCGCGCTAGAAACCGCATTTAACGCCACAAAGGCGGACCCTTCGGGATACAGTTTGAACGATTGGTGGGTGTTGCCCGAGAGCCCGCGAGCACCTACATTGGCGGTGTTGGCGGCGAATTTGGCGCGTCGTGCGCATGTCTCGGGGCCGGTTCGCCTTTCAACCGGGCTCAGCTATCAAAAGGCCACCGTGGTCGACCATATAGGACGGGTGGACACCGAGGTCATCGTTGAGCACTTGGCGTCGGGGGCGACCTATGCGGTAATCGACCGAGCGTCGAATGACGGATTTTACGGGCTCAATGAGAGCGTGGCTTGGGCACAAACATTGATGGCGACGGTAGGGAGCGCGCATACCTCTTTGACTTTGGAAGGGTATCTCCACCCCGTCCTTACTCGCAAGCAAGAAACGAAGCGAGTCGAAGAGGCCTTGAGTGCGGTCAATGCTCAGGAGGTCAATGGAGTAGTCTCTCCGGCTTTGGTTTCTGAAGCCGCTAATACGCCCGAGATCGGTCATCACGACATGCTCGAGAATCACCCCGTGAACTTGCAAGTAGCCATGGATTATGACGGGTACGTTCATGCCACGCAAGTGTTGGTCGGAACTCCGCTGATTACGGTGACATACTAAAATCTGGGAAAAATGGGAATGGAAGGATAGAAAGGGCGATTCGTGGGCAACCTAGGGTTGAGCATGTTGAAACATGACTGCTTTGAATCTCTTAGCACATTCTTCACAGGAAGCGGGAGGACATATGGGTAACGGTCAAAGGACCTTATGGCGGGTACTGGCTGGGGTGCTAGGGATATTAGTGGTGGGCACGGGATTGACCCTAGCCATTCGCAGCGAACGGCATGCGGTCAGCGTTAAGGCAGAGCTCCATCACCGACACTCCAAAAAAGTCCACCGGTCGAAGGGGCGTTTACCCCGAATCAAAAGCCATTCGACGGTGGCTTCGCCCACATCCAAGCCATTGATGATGCCGGTCAATGGTCGGATCGAAACGGACTTCGGATGGCAATATTCGGGGACGCAAAATGAGTGGTATTACAACCCGGGACTCACGATTGCAGCAAAGGCAGGCACCCCGGTAAAGGCAGCGTGGGCGGGTACGGTAGAGCGCGTACAATCCGACCCGCAAACCGGAGTCGAGGTGGTGGTCAATGATGGGAAGCGGTTTGAGACAGCCTACACTCATTTGGCCAAAGCCGAGGTGCGGATGGGCCAATCTATTCGTCAAGGCGACACCGTGGGAACCGTTGGGGCGTCTGACCTCTATTCTCATCAGGCAGGCTCCCACGTTAACTTCCAATTGTATCATGCAGGCTTAGCCTCAAATCCGGTCGCCTACCTCCACCCATCGTCGTAAGGGTCGTCGAAGTGAATGCCAGGGCTTTTAAGCCCTGGCATTTTCGCGTGTCCTAAACCATATACTCAACCAGATTGCGGGGGGAGAAAGGGGCCGGAGCGGTGAAAGACCACATCTGGCAGCGAGTGGTAGACATCGGGAACTATATCCTGAAAAGTGGTGCTACCGTTCGCGATACCGCGAAAGTCTTTGGCGTTTCGAAAAGTACTGTGCATAAGGATGTGACTGAACGTCTGCCGAAAATCAATGCGCAACTGGCAACCGAAGTGAAGAAAATCTTGGAGGTGAATAAGGCGGAACGCCACTTGCGTGGAGGAGAAGCCACGCGCCAGAAGTTTCGCCTGAAACACCCAGCCTCGTAGTCCCCGGGTGGGATGTGACGGATTATTCAGCATTTCATCAAGCCAGACCGAGGGTTCTCGCCGCTCTCGGCCTGGCCTATCTCTCGTTCTCGGTGATAGGGTCCACC
>JAKAAL010000989.1 GCA_021802375.1 Bacillota bacterium
CGACTGGACCGAGATCGCCCGAGAAAGTCTGGCCTTCTTATCGGCCTTGACCCGGTCTCCTGAAGGTTACTTTCAACCTATTGGCTGCCGAGGTTGGCTAACCCGAGGCGGCACCCCCGCGCGCTATGACGAACAGCCCATCGAAGCCGCAGAAATGCTCATGGCGTTTCAATCGGCCTACCGCAGCTTAGGAAACTCGGAAGATCATGACGGTATGGAGCGGTGTTACCAGTGGTATTTAGGCAAAAACTCGCAAGCACATTCGCTGATCGACCCGGAGACCTTCGGCTGTTATGACGGCATCGAAGCCCACGGGCTCAATCTCAACCAGGGCTCGGAAAGTATCCTTTCCTATGTCATTGCGCACTTCGCTATGGCCGATGAATAAGTACGCGGTCGTGCTCGCCGGCGGTGGAGGCACCCGATTTTGGCCGCTATCGCGCAAAGAAAAGCCCAAACAGTTGTTGCGCCTGGGCAGCGACGACATCATGCTGAATGACACCATCGCTCGATTCGAAACCGTCATTCCCCTCGAGCACACCTATGTGGTCACCAATCAATCACAAGCCGAGCTTTTAAGCGACATTGTTCATCCTGGCGTCCCCAAAGCCAACATTCTCGTCGAGCCTGCCGCGCGTAGCACTGCCGCGAGCATCCTCTACGCTGCCTTGACCGTGCAGAAAACCGATCCCGACGCCATCCTCGCGGTCTTTCCTGCCGACCATTACATTACCGATACCGTTCAGTTCAGGGCAGCTTTGGAACTTGCCTGTCAAGCGGCCACGACCTCTCCTCGGCTGGTCACCATTGGCATACGTCCCGTGTTTGCCGCCACCGGCTACGGCTATATGCGTTACCAAGAGGACCCTATCCAAAGCGAAGGTGGATTAGTCTATGCGGTCGAAGAATTCGTCGAAAAGCCCGATCTTCCGACGGCGACCGCATATCTCGCCAGTCATCATTATCTATGGAATAGCGGTATCCTCATCGGCAACGCGTCCGTCATGGTCGAAAACTTTCACCGTTATCTTCCCCGCCTGTACCGCTTGATGTCGCCCATCGCCCAGCACCTGGGCACGTCCGCCGAACGCGCATCCGTTGACGCCATTTATGCGGAATTGCCCAGCATCTCCATCGACTACGGCATTCTCGAGCGCAGTGACGAAGTCTTAGTGGTGGTCGGAGATTTTGACTGGAATGACGTGGGCACCTGGGAAGCCTTCGGCGCCATTTTTCCTCCCGATTCGTCCGGCAATATCGTCCAGGCTGATCACATCGGCATCCGCACTCAGAACTCGATCATTTATAGCAGCGACCGCTTGATTGCGACGATTGGCATCGACGGCCTGATTATTGCCGACACCAAGGATGCGCTGCTAATCTGCCCTAAAGAACAGTCCCAGGCCGTTCGCGAGTTAGTCGATCGTTTGAAGGCCGAGGGCCGCCATGAATATCTCTAGGGCATGGCGGCAACTCCCCACAACTGGAGGACAGTCGCCTCACCCAGGCCCTTTTTCAGGTCGTGGTTCCGAGTGTTAAAGACCTTTCCACCAGGATGCGAGGCTATCATTTCCTAATTTTTCTAACCAGCCAGCCCATTGGCCCGCACCTTGGCCCATTCAGACATTTTCCGAAAAAGAGGGCGATCATCATTTGGAACCAGCGCACCGAAGCTAAAACCTGTGAAGCTCTCCTCCACGAGTTCCGTCAAAAGACACCGCCCGGGGCCGGGGCCAAAATCCCTATCGTCGATGGCACCGCCCGCGACGTATACAATATTTCTGCTCCCTTCGTCGATGAAGGCCAGACGGTGTTCGCAGGCCGAGTGGAACCGCGCGACGAAGAAATCGCCGAAGTCGTCTTTTTCCATAAACGCAACCGAGTATGGATTCCTCGGCCCAGGACCCGTCGATTCGTGATGCAAGATCCGTTTGTGACCCGCATTCATCATCAATTAGTCTTTGGCGGCGTCGAAGTAGAAACCCTGGTGGCCAATCCTAAGACCATCGTGGGCTGGCGTACGGTCTTTTATCGGGGTGCATCCATCGCGACGCTCGAACCGTTTGCCGTGGGCCCCCGCGGAATGAAAGACATCCGCTTGGTGGAACTCCACGACGGACGCATCGGTGTATTCACCCGCCCGATGGACGCGACAGAGCCCGGCGCGGATATCGGCTTTTTCATCATCGAGCGCTTAGAGGATTTATCCGAAGCCACCATTTTGAATGCAGAACTATTCCGCGGACAGTTCGCCGAAAACGAATGGGGCGGGGTGGGCGAGGCTCACTCCTTGTCCAACGGGGTCCTTGCGGTCTTAGGCCATATCGCCTATCGCAGTAGCGACGGTCATCTCCATTATTATGCCTATACCTTTGCCACCAATCCCATCACCCAGTCCACTACCTCCCCCCAGATTATTGCCGAGCGCAAGAATTTTCCCACCGGTCCTGCCAAACGCTCGGACCTGGAGGACGTGGTGTTTAGCGGAGGACTCCGGAACCGACGGCGCGGACGGGCCACTCTGTACGTCGGGGTCAGTGACACCGAAGCCTGTACGATCGATATCCCTGACCCATTTTTAGCCTATGAGACACTACCTGTGGAGGGCCCCCCGACGGTTGATTGAGTAAATGGCCGAATGCTTAGTTTGACCTTGGCTGGGAGTCG
>JAKAAL010000990.1 GCA_021802375.1 Bacillota bacterium
GGATTGACCAATGCCACCTAACTTGCAGGAGAGAACGGGTATTTTCGCACATCTCCCTTTTCGAGGGAAAGTGCAAAAATACCCCTGGTTACAGTGCCGTGTGCCGACAGCGTACGAAACTCTACGCGTTGCCGGGACGGCTGATGAAGACTTCGAGCAAAATCTGCATGATCTTTGGATGGCTGGATTGATTGTTTCTTGGAACCAGGTGACTCAATCGGCTAATCCTCTTCATAAGCAGATCCGCCCTGTCCCGTTAGGCTTAGGTAATGGCGCTAAGATGTCCGATCCGACACGATTTGAAATTATCGTGGGGTCCATAGTGGCCTTAACCACCGATGTTCTGCATTATGTTTTTTGGCAATATTGTGACGGCATTCGCAGTTTAGCAAACATGTTAAAAGCTACCGCGACTTATTTCGCTTGGCCCCTTGATCAGGTTTATCAAGCTATTCTTCCAACCTTAGATATCTTTTTGTCAACCGGAATAAAAGAAGGGACAATCACCCAATGCATTCAAACACTCTGTTGCTTGCCTTGGGAGTTCCGGCGGGCCTATTCCAGATGCTCGACGGGACTACCGAGGGACAGGTAATGTATGGCAACGAGGTCTGGCATCTGACGCCTGACGAATACGACCAATGGAATGCCGTGCGACTCAATCCTTGTCCCATGGATATGGCCACGCCCAGGGCTCGGAAACTCCTTGAGGACGGAGCTCTTTATCTTTACGATCCCATCACGCCGGACGTCATTTTTATGCAGCATCACCGATTAGCACCCATGGGACACCCTATTGGCCCATCCAGTCAGTCTCCCGGTCAATACCAGATTGTGTCCACCAACGGACGGCGTGTATTGGTCTGCGACACGGCATACGCCCCAATATGGTTGGGATGGTGGCACCATCGTCCTCTCTATCAACATTCTGAAGCTTTTTCTGATCAAGCGGTTTGGGATGTCATTCCTTGGGCTGTCTCACAAGAACTCGGATATCTTGTGCGTTGGGAGGATCGATAATGAACGATATTCTCGTGCCGCGTGATTGGGCTCTGGGCATTCCGCTGGGGTGGACCCATCCATCCAGTGACCGTACTCGGTCCATTACGGGACATATTCTGTATCAGGATCGCATTTTCACTCTCGACCACCTCGCTTATATTCTTTGGAGCGATGCAGTGCGATGGCAGGTGAATTTCCAGCGATGTGGCACCGCTAATTATATCCCCCCGACATTAGCCATCGAAAGGCAAAATAGGAGTCTTACGGCTACGCCGTCGCATGTGGCGGATGCGGCCCGTCGTCTCATCGACATGGGTTTGGTATGGCACTTTGATCCGAGCGACACCGACGGATATCGTCAATTTGAGCAGTTTGAGATTGCTGTTCAGGGTGTTCCCGTTGGTAATGTCAATGACGCCGACCAGTATCGTATTAACCACAATGATGGTTCTCCGGCATTGGACGTCGATGCCGTGTCCTACTTGCTGTGGCTTCAATGGTGGACGGATCCCTATGTGCTGGGAGCAGCGAAATATGTGGGCCGTCAACTTGCCATCCCGACTGTCGATGTTCTGGGCCGTGCGGCTGCCACGCTCATTACGGGTATGAGCACCGGTCTTTTGTATGTTTCGGGCGTGCATAACGGATGAGGCGCGATTATAACAAAGTTTTCAACGTAAAACAGTGATCGCGCAGATCGCGATTACTGGCACACTGTGGGTCCGTTGATAGCCACTATGCATGCCGGTCTTACTTATACCAGATCCGATTCTTTCAGAGCCTAATGCAGAGAGAAGCCGGTGATAATTGTGACCAGCTTCTCAGTATCAAATGCGTAGACCGTTGTTGTGATTGCGCTATGTGCTTGACCCATCCGGCAAACTATTGAAAAAGGCGATAACCTGTTCCATCACAAAGGCTGCATTATGGGCACTGGCTCCACCGACATCCATGCCCCCACCCAAACCAAAGCGCGGACGACTAGTGATAGTCAAGGTTGAAAGTTCACGGGTGTGGCGGCCTTTGGCTGGCGTGACGATCACTTGTACTACGTGTCCGGGGTTGAGCGGGAGTTTTGCGGGTGTTGTGGCCGATGCGTGGCCTTTGTGCTCGTCAACCTTTTGCAACACCCAATCGCCGGGTGTTTCTAATGCTTGTACGGCTAATTGGAATAATGCCGAGGGACTGAGAGGGAAATTTTGCGATAATTTTTGGAATCCGCTGATAGTTTTCACATCCTTTGAGGCATGAATCGTTTTGAATACCATGCCGTGCTCGAAATTGACGCAATCTGGTAACCATTGCGACAGTATCATTATATCGAACCCCATCGGCCCCATACAATTTTTACCGCCCAATAAAGGTCGGAGAAATGGGGAAGAGCCTCTGTCTCGAGTCTAACGGTTGGCCCGGCCCGGTCATTCGATGTGTTGGAGAAACTTGGCAAACGCCGGCTATCTTTTGTCATTAACCTGCTTTTCTGTCCGCCCGTTCTGTCATCGCGGTGTTTCACAAACGGTCGTTTTTGCAACCTCTCTGATCGGTCATTCCCCTCCTCGGAAAAATGCGCCCAATGCTGTTGCAAAACTCTGTTGCAAAACTGAATGTTTCATATCGACAAACGCGCTGAGTTTTGCAACAATAAGGAAGGGACGATCCTGTTC
>JAKAAL010000991.1 GCA_021802375.1 Bacillota bacterium
TCATCCCACTCATAAATCGTGGGTTGGAGGTGCGTGGCAACCTATCAAATTTTTCGCTGCGGTCACCACGCTTCTGGTTGACATCCTCCCATCAACTCGAGGTGGAAGAGAGAGTTTTCGCAAAAGATTTTGCGGTTAAACGCTTGGACATGGATAAACCCCAATCATGGGCGGATTTGTTGGCACAAAAACCGGAACAGTTGGTGGTCTTCACCGAAAACATGTGGAAGTCGCCCTTCGCAATTCATCAACTGAATCGACTATGTAGGGTGAAACAAGTCCTCCAGGTTGCCGTTCTCGACCCTCTTGACGCTCTTCAAGTTGCGGGAGCGTATGGCACGATTTTTCTCCGCGGAAATCCCTTTTATGCGGACTCCGTCATCACTTCCATCTTAGGGCCATAACGACAAAAGTCATATTACCAGCACAAAATTTCTGAAAGTGAAAGGAAAATTGAGTGATGATGAAATCACGTGTCGTTGTTATGGGTATTGATGCCCTGGTCTTACCGTTAATCCGGCGATTTGCCAACGAAAACATGTTGCCGAATTTTCGTTATTTTTTGCAAAATGGTTCGGTATCGGAAGCTCTTTCTGTGCTGCCGCCTTACACCCCGACAAATTGGGCTACTATTGCCACCGGTGCTGTCCCCGGACGACATGGAGCCGGTAATTGGACTGATGTAACGGTAGAAGACTCCCGCGATCGAATTCCCGTGTCAACGTTTGACGCCCGAACTATTGAGGCGGATCCAATATGGAGAACCGCCGCCCAACACGGATTGAAAAGCTTGGTGATAACGTATCCCGGTTCGTTTCCCGGCCATGTGCCTGGCACCACAGTGGTAGCCCCACTATATCGGGGACTTACCGGGCATGTTCTAGCCCGTGGAGAGTCATACAAAATTCCCTTGGCAGTCGGTGAATCTACCGATCTATCTCTGCACACAACGAGACCTACGGGCCCTCTTATTGTGCCGACAGAAGACGGCCACCGTATCGTAAGTGAATCAGATGAAGAGGTGTTGCCACGATTTACAGTGCAACGCGATCCACAGGGTCTATTGATTCGAGGCACCACAGAATCTCTTAGGGTAACCCAGGGACAATGGAGCCAATGGGGCGAAGTAACTTGGCCGGACGGACGTTTGGGTTCGGTGCGCTTTAAGTGGTTGAGCGAGGAAAACAAGACACTCACATTAGTGCGTTCTGAAATCTATCCCACTACGGCCTTTACCGACCCCCTCGAGTTATCCCATGAGCTCTACCATGTGGCCGGACCATTCGTAGAACATCCGGCTGCCGTAGAACGCAACGATGATCAGGCTATGCAAGCGGTTCTCGAAGAGATCCAAGACCAAGTTGACTGGTACGCTAAAGTCATTGCTTATACCAAAGCGCATCATCCATGGGATCTTTGCTTATTTCATTGGCACTGGATTGATACAGCACAACATACATTTCTTGCGGAACTGGACCCGGAAGACGGCTACGAGCCGAACGACAGGGCCGTGGACTTTATTCGGCGGTCTTACCAATTGGCAGACCGCTTGTTGGGCCAGTTACTCTCCCAATTGTCGCCAGAAGATTATCTCCTGATTGTTTCGGATCATGGTCATGTGCCCAACCGGCATATAGCCAGTGTCACTCGTCGACTGGTGGAAACCGAACTCGCAACATTTGATCCGAAAAAATTGCCTCGGCAAATCTTGGACCGCGATCGTTCGTTAGTTTATATGTTGTCCCCTCATGAACTTGCAATTAATGTGAAAGGGCGTAATGATGGGGGGATTGTTGCACCAGAAGATTACGAAAGAGTTCTCCAAAGAGCGCTGGATGCTTTACTTGACTGGAAGGATCCTCAAAATCAACAGCGAGTGGTAGCATATGCCTTGCCTCGAGAACATCAAGGGCTGCTGGGCTATTTTGGGAAAAGAACAGGCGATATCATGTTTCTTTACAACCCTGGATACTCCTGGGGGATCCCTAAAAACGGATCCAGTATCGGGCCAGCAGACGGAACAGCTAATCATGGAGCACAATTACCTACAACACGCACAAAAAATACCAGTAATTTGGCGACGATTGGAGCCATAGGACCCAATATCCGCCGACACTACCAGCGCGATACTGCAATAGAGGGATATTTGTCCTTAACTGACGTAGCTCCACTCATCGCACACTTACTAACCATTACCCCTCCCCGACATTCAAGGGGCTCAGTTCCTTGGGATTTCTTTGAAGACTAGCCCCACCGCACCGCTACGGCTCTTATCAAAGATTTGCAGTGTCATAATGTCAGCGTACTGATAAACAGTTGGGGGATAGCTAGCGTTGTTAGTAGACGTCTGATGATGTACCGATATATAATCAATTTAATTAATGAAATAGGAGGAAGGACATATCATGTTGCAGAGTTTAGTGGACTGGGTCCAAACCGGTGAGGAATTTTTAGTGCAAGACGCCCCGGTCGATCAGGCAGGGTACTGGGCCGGCGCTCCTAGCGTGACTTACGATGAGCAGCGCGAGGTCCTGTATCTCTATTATCGTTTGAGAAAACCGCGGGGTTTAGGACGGGGCTATGAAGCCCGCATTGCCGAAAGCCAGGATGGTTACACCTTTCACGATATTTGGCGCGTGACTCAAGAGGAATTGGACTCGCCCTCC
>JAKAAL010000992.1 GCA_021802375.1 Bacillota bacterium
GAATATACTAGCGGATCAGTTCCACGAGCTCTGCCGGTAGAGCAACAGCGCATAAACCGCCATGAAGGCCGGAACCACCATCCCGACCAAGAGCACCATCACCAAGGCGCCAAGGAAGGGAACCGTTGAGCTGATGAAGGTCGCTACCAAGAGTGTCGCGATGAGGAGCCCCAGCAGAAGAACCATGCGAGCATACAATTGTCCGAGGTGCGTAAAGCTCCAACGCAGCGCAGGGACCAATCCTCGCGCCGGGGATTCGCCCGTGTCGAAGGTGAATCCGAACCAATAGAGGAGGGTGCCCACCATCCACAACATCATTGCCGCCAGAATGACTATGAAGACTACACCCATCGCCCCACCGCCCACTGCGGCGACTCCCAGATAAAGGGCGGTCAAAACCAGTAGCACCACCGCCACCAGGCAAAGCCCCAGGACAATTTGGCCCAGCGCCTTCCAAAAATTTTGATAGCCGAACCGGAAAAAGGCCAAAAAGAAGGTGCCGCCCTGGGGTGGGGTCTTCAGTGCGCTCGCAATGCCTCCGTACAAGCCGCCCACCGCATAGGGAACAATGATGAGCAAAAACGTGAGGTAGACCAGAATTAATTTGAGCCAGAGATTGGAGCTTAGATGCGGAAAGGTCGTGACAACGCCCGGATGTGTCACAAAATTGGTCAGGCTTTTGGGCAACGACGGACCTAGACGGCTGGCAACCAGATACTGGTAGAGCGAGGTCAACATGGTATACCAAAACGCCAGGGTCAGAAATCCTCCGTTGCGGTTATTTTGCCACAACTCCCGCCAGCTCTCCCGAATCAAGTCCATCACGACACCATCCCATCTCGGCTATTGCTTGCTCTGCGCTGATAAAGTCTATACAATCATAGCGATTTCATTGCGTTGAAAACAATTCTAAGGAGCCTGCCCTATGTCCCGCGTATTGGTGGTCGACGACGAATGCGGCATTCGTCATATCGTAAAGCTGGCTTTAAGCCGGATTGACATGGCCGTCCTTGAATCCGACTCCGCCGAATCCGCACTGGCTCAATTCGAGCTTACGCCACCCGACGTGGTACTGATGGACTTGCGCCTTCCGGACATGAACGGCGTGGAACTGTGCCGCCTCATTCGCCAACGCCATCCAACGCTGCCGGTGGTATTCATGTCCGCCTCAACCGAGCTTCCCCAAGCGGCTCAACAAGCGGGGGCCACCGCCTATTTGGAAAAACCATTCAAGCTCCTGCAATTGCAGGAGGTGATTCGCCGCTCGCTGGCAACACGCCTAAAGTCTGCGGACGATACGGAAACCACACCGTAAATAATGATCCGCCACCCGGGCGCAAATCATAGGCGATGCGCCCTCCGATGCGGCTGAGGAGCTGATGGCTCAGCCATAATCCGATCCCAATCCCGCCCGAAGACGAACGCCGGCGCGGATCCGGCATCCGCAGGAACAGTTCCTTTTCCACATGCTCATCCACGCCCGGTCCCCGATCCATGACCGTCAAACGCACCATATTCCCGTTCTCCGCCACTTCCGCCTCGATTGGCGTGTCAACCGGGGAGAACCGGATCGCATTGCTCAGCAACGTCGATATGATGGTCGTGACAATTTCGCGATTGCCCTGAATGTGGGCATGCTCAGCCCCGTGATAGTGGATCGTCCGATGCGGAGCTGCCAGCAGGCGCAGGGCCCCTTCCGACCGTACAATTTCGGGCACGCAGATTTCTGTGGAATCGATGCGCCATAGGGGATCGTCCAGGCGCACGCTAAGCCAAACCTCGCGAATCAGCCGCATCAGACGCGTGGATTCACGCGAAATTATCTGCACCTGCTCCTGCACGAAGGAATCCTCTATCCCCTCTTCCAACAGGTACTCCGACACGCCCGCGATGACCGAGATGGGGGTGCGAAACTCATGCGCCACCAACGACAGGAAGGCTTGCTGCTGCGTTTCCACGGCACGCTCGCGAGTATAATCATCAAACAACGCCAGCCACCCGTTAACCTGGCCATTGGCCACAAGCGGTCGTGTCCGCATGCGGATCTCCCGGGGAATCACGCCTTTCAGCCGCGCCACGACTTCGAACGTGTTGGGCGTAGTCTCATTCACCAATTGGTCGACCGCCCGCATCACCCCGGCTGGGTCCTCCAATTGTGGTCCGATGCGGCGCAAGAGTGCGCTAAAGTGGCCCGTAACCTGGTCTGACTGGAGATGAAACATGTCTAGAAACCGTTGGTTGTGAAAGGCCACTTCACCACTGGACCAAAAGCCCAACACCCCCGCGCCAGTCATCGTCAGCGTCGCTTCAAACTGTTCCGTCTGCAAGGCACGTTGACTCTCTTGCTGGGCCTCCGCCAGAAACAGGGCCAGCGTGTCGGTGACGCGGGTCCAATATTGAGCCTCAAACGGTGTCCACACCCGTTTGTCCGAATAGGCCACCGCGAGCGTTCCGGTCACCGTACCGCGCACAATAATCGGGAAGACCCAAAACGTTTGGATCTGTTCGGCGCACGCCCACTCCCGAAAGCTCTCATTGCCATCGTGAATCAAGTCATTGAACATCACGGGTTGGCGCGTCTCCCGGACCACCTCGATATGGGGGAAAATGCCGCCACGAAACCGTTCGCGCAACAGGGGATCGCAACCAACCTCCGCCAAGGGCT
>JAKAAL010000993.1 GCA_021802375.1 Bacillota bacterium
CTCCAAGTTTGGCCATCGTCCGAACGGCGTCGCGGAGCGTCAAGGGTTGCCCGGCTGGCCGGGCAGGTTTTTGCGTGGTCGCGAGGCGTTCCAAGGTGGCGATTTCTTCAGGCGAAAACGCGATCGTCGGAGACTGATCGGGGTCAATGCGCACCTGATAGGTCATCCAAAGTAGGCGCCAGGCCACAATGGAATACAAGGTGATCGCCCGTTCCAGTCGTTCGCGACTTTCTAATTGGAGGTCTTCGACCTGGCTACCTCCTGTTTTCAGCGTAAAATGCAAGCGTTCAATTCGCCATCGGTAACTATACCAGGTCACGATGCGGGCGGCCTCTTCGCCCGTGGTCACAGGCAGCGTGGTCAAAAGCAACCATTCGATGGGATCCCTCTCGTCGGGCGGTGCGATTTCTCGCGCCAACACCACGGTGATGGGCGGTGCCGTCGGTGTCGTCTTGGCGGAACGGTGGGCGGGTCGCGCCATTTGGACTACGGTGGTCCGCAGGGCTAACGTCGCCTGGCGTTCGCGTTGACCGGGCTTTCTTGGCACCGTGATCGTCATGGTGCCCACCATGGGCGCCGCTTCCGCCGCCTGCCAAAGATGCTGGTTGGAGGGATCGGTGAGTTTGCGGTCCCAGGCTGCGCGGACTAATAAGTGTTGTTGGGAATCCCTCGGCGCGATAAACAGATCATAAATATCCGATTCGCGATCGCCGATCAGGACGGTGCGCGTGCCGTCCGGCACGCGAGTACGAATTTGTTGCTGAATTTGGAGCCAACGATAGCTTTCTTTCTCTTCGATCGATAACTGCTTGCGATGGGCGCTCTTCCCCCGGGTTTTCGAATCGCGTGCCCACGCGATCTGCCCAACCAAACCCAACGGGACCCCTTCCGCCGTAAGCGCCAGGGCACTGTGAAGCAAGAAGCCTTGCTCGGTGCCAGACCCAATCGGGCCCATGCCGGTGGTCGCCGCGTGACCGGTGAAATTAAACGAAGTCGTATCTTGGGCAATAAGGACAAGAGACTCGGAGGCGCACCGCTCCCACGTCGCGGCTTGATGGGATGCGAGCAATTGGGCTGGCGCAACCTTCGAATTATCGAAAAACCGGTAGCCCGCCTTCAGACCGGCCCAATCGCCTTCATAAAGACTCGCTAGCGAGAGATCGGGGTGAGCAGCCAAATCACTCGCCAGGCGTAATGCCCGCGCGGTTAACCGCGCGTCCCCAAGGGAGGCGAGGCCCAATTCCCGGAACACCCAGGGATCTATCGAGGGTTTGAACGTATTCGTCGCTTTATCCATAGGGCAAAGATTCGTCGTTCACTAGCAAAATCCTTTACTGTGGGCCATGATTTTTAAATTTTTTTTTGCTAACGCACCCCCCCTTCCAAGAACAATACCTATGGTAAATAATACCATATAAGCTATCGAGAACTTATGGGTAAAGATTAGACCAGCCGTTGGAGGGTCGCTATCGCATCACCCGACACCTCCTCGAGGCCGTGGTTGGAAGTGGGCATGCGCTGACCATCACCACCAAATCTCCGCTCATCTTGCGCGACTTAGACTTACTAAACACCTTGGCTAAGCGCGGCCAAGTCCGAGTACAGGTCAGCTTGATCAGCCTAGATCGCCTGGTATTAGGGCGACTAGAACCCGGAGCGCCCTCGCCCGAGGTACGCCTTAGAACCCTGGCTCAACTTTCTCAACATCGCGTTCCCACCGTGCTGTTTGCCGCACCCATCTTGCCCTATATCACCGACCAAGAGGCCAGTCTTAAGGCCCTGTTTACCCGCGCTCGTGAATCCGGTGTCGATGCGGTGATGGCCTCCCGGCTACGGCTCAGTCCGACGGTAAAACCCTACTTCCTTAGCCAATTGGCCCACCACTATCCCGATCTCGCTGAAGCCTACCAACGCCTCTACCCAGGGTCCGCGCAATATCCCTTGGAGTCTTACAGTCACACTCTAAAACAAACCCTATTACGGTTGCACCACACGTTGGATTTGCCGTCGACATGGCCCATACCGCGGGCTTGGCGCACGCTAGATCAACCGCAATTCGAGCTTATCCCCTAGCTATCGACAGATTTCACGAAAATACCTGCGAATATCTTCCAATTCTCTCTAAAAACTAGCCAAACCTTCGACAATGGGACATAATGAAGATACTACCAACGTGTCCATCCCACGCGCCCGAAAGGAGTTCCCTTATGCACATGACGCAGCAAATCATCGGCCCCCACATTTGGGTAAAACAATGCCCGGAGTGGAACGCGGTTGTCGAAACCATTGCGCTTCCCCTGTTTACGGACGACCAACGTCACCGCCTTACCCGCTACATTGACCTGGGCCAACGTCAGGTGGATTGGGGGGGAATTCATGCCGAGGCGAAGCGATTTCCTCGTGAACAGCAGACGCTCTTGCGAATTGCCCACGCACTCTTCAACGGCGGTGAGTGTCAGTTGGCTGAGCTAGGGGACCTATCCAGCGGGGGCCGCTCAGCGGCCATTTTGCTCATCGGCCAGCGATATCGGTAACGCCTCAAATTTCACCCAAAACCTAGCGCGGAGGCCTCGTCCTTCAGGGCGGGGAGGAAGCGCATCTTTTGGGTCCGATTTGCGTTATTGATCAAATTGTGGTATACTTCTTTCATGAACCTGACGTTGA
>JAKAAL010000994.1 GCA_021802375.1 Bacillota bacterium
TGCTCCCACCTTGGTTATTGCGCTATCGCATAAAATTTCCAGAGATCAAGGTCCGCCTAATCGAGGAGTCGCCCGAGAAGCTGGAAGACTTGACCGAGCGCGGGGTGACCGATTTGTCGGTCTTAGCTCTGCCCCTTCGCGGTATCCAGTTTGAAACCTATCCGATTCTCACCGAAGGCATCGTGCTGGCCTTGCCCGCGGCGTTCGCCCCTTGGATGCCTCTCAATTGGCGCCCGTGGTATCCAGTTCCGCCTGCTTTAGAGCTGGAACCAAGGGTGGTCTCCCTGGAAGTAACCTCGGACGTGCCCTTCATTTTACTCAAGGAGGGATATGGGTTTCGTCAAACGGTCCTGTCTCTATGTGCCACTTGTGGGTTTCAGCCAAACATTGCCTTTGAGACGGCAAACATTGAGACAGCGCAATCCTTAGCCGCTCACGGACATGGTGTAACCCTAGTGCCCGAAATGGTGATGATTCAAGGGCCGGGCCATGTGCCGCGCTATATGAGGCTAGCACAGGCGCCCACCCGGACGCTGGTCTTGGCGCGGCGCAAAGACCGCTATCTTAGCCGCGCGGCTCGGGAGTTTATTGCACTTCGGCCTGACCCCGATGACGGGGGAAGAACGCTAACATCGTTTTACGACGCGCCTTAGTCATTTGAGAGAGATTGACCACCGCTCAAGGGGGGGGCGTACTAAGGGCGTTCGCCGATTTCGGGGTCGTTGACAACGAGGTTAGCTTGAGGCTATAGTAACGCTAGAATTTACAAATAGCTGATGGCCATGACAGCCCGAGACCTTGATCGTGAAAGCGAGCCGATGATGGCGAGAGATCGGTGGGAACAGGTTATCCAACCCACTTTGGAGCCTTTCGACGTGATTCGAACGGACTGCACCGATATCTAGTGGTATCGCGGATGGAGGTCCGCCCTCGCACGACGAGGGCGTTTTTCGTTGGGGGGACGCAGCGTGCGTATTGTCGTGAAAATTGGGACTTCCAATCTGTGTGGACCCGACGGCCGTCTGGATGAGGCAAAAGTTGGGGGCTTTGCTGGCCAATTGGTGGAGTTGTACCAAGCAGGGCATCAATTGATCGTGGTATCCTCAGGTGCCGTGGGGGCAGGCATGGGAGCCATTGGCCGCAGGGCCAGGACGGTTCAAGAGAAACAGGCGTTGGCTGCCGTCGGGCAGGCCCATTTGATTCATTCATGGCATCAACACCTAGGCCCTGTCATTCCAGCGCAAATTCTTTTGACCGGCTATGATCTTACCGTGCAGGATCGTCGTCTAAACTCCGCGCGCACTTTAGAGCAACTGGTGGCGTGGGGTATTCTTCCCATTATTAACGAAAATGACAGCGTGGCTGATGACGAAATTCGGATCGGCGATAATGATACGCTGGCAGCTCGGGTTGCGTCACTCATGCGGGCCGACCTTTTGGTCCTCTTATCTGATGTCGATGGCCTCTATACCCAAGACCCCAATCAACATCCCCAGGCAGAGAAAATTCGCCAGGTTTCCTGGGTAACTACGGTTCATTTGCAGGCTGCCCAGGGAGCCGGCCAATTTGGCACGGGCGGTATGACGACCAAGTTGCAGGCTGCCATGATTTGCCAGGATGAAGGAATCCCGATGGTCTTAGCCAATGGCCAATGGCCCCAGATATTGTCCCATATTGTTTCTGGCGATGCAGAGTGCGGAACGTGGTTTCTAGCCCGTCGAGGAGAGGTGGTAGAAAGTTGAGTCACCCTGAGCACGGAAATCCCCTTGAAAGCATGTTGCTAAGCGCGCAGCAGGCGCAGCGCCAGGTGGCCCAGGTGCCACTGAAGGAGCGAAATCAGGTATTGGCCGAAATGGCTAGGGTTCTAAGGAACGCATCGGGCGAGATCGAAAGGGCTAATCAACAAGACATGGAGCGAGCCAAAGACACGGGTCTCGCGCTCAACCTGGTCAATCGCTTGGCTCTGGGGAACGCAAAAATCGAGGCACTGGCCCGCTCGTTGGAAGCATTAATCGATTTGCCCGACCCCATCGGTCGTGGAGAAGGCCGGCACGTCTTGCCCAATGGCTTGGTCCTGGAAACGATTCGCGTGCCCATTGGCGTCATCGGACTGATATTCGAGAGCCGACCGGGTGTTACCGTGGAAGCAGGCGGTTTAGCAGTGAAGAGTGGAAACGGTATCATTTTGAGGGGAGGTCGGGAGGCAAAACAGAGTATTCAAGCCCTCGCCGAGGCTTGGAGACAAGCACTACAGAGCGTCGGCCTTCCTTCCGACTTGGTGCAGTCTCTGGATGATCCGGATCGTAGCATGGCTCAGGCGCTTATGCACCTTCAGGGATTAGACTTGTTAATACCGCGTGGTGGTCGCGGACTAATCGACACGGTGGTCGCAGAGGCCACCGTTCCGGTGATTGAAACGGGAGTGGGAAATTGCCATTTATATGTCGATAGCGCCGCTGACTTACAGATGGCAGCGCATATTTTGGTCGATGGCAAGTTGGGGAATCCGGCCGTGTGCAATGCCTTGGAGACGGTGTTGGTTCATCGCCAAGTGCTTCCCACTTTTTTGCCCATGGCCTACCAGCAGTTGTCTCAGGAAGGAGTGACCTTCCACGGTGACCCCGAGTCCCAGGCGTGCATATCGGAGATCCTTCTGGCCACAG
>JAKAAL010000995.1 GCA_021802375.1 Bacillota bacterium
TACTGTTTATCCCGCCCCACTTGGCCGAGGAGTGTGCCGTGCAAGCGGAGAGGACCAGGCTTCGCGACCTTTTTGGGTTTGTGCGGATTCGAGAGGGAAAATATAGCTCCGCCGATATCGATGTGGCTAAGTGGACAGACGCGATTGAGCGCGACTTTACGAACTGGCGAAAGGACAACACGCCGGATGATTTGAAGCATCTTACCTGGGACGAAAAGTCCTAAGCCAAGCGGTCTCGACTCCGACTTTGGGAGTTCCTAAACTAAGCAGGGAGTACAGGAGGAATCGTTGGTGCAATATCGTCGATTGGGTCGCTCGGGTATTCGCGTGTCGGAAATTGCCCTGGGTAGTTGGCTGACCTATGGTACGGTAACCGAGCAAGACGTCGGAGAAGCCTGTGTACGGACGGCCTATGAGCTAGGCGTGAACCACTTTGATTGCGCCAATGTCTATGGCAATCGCCCGCATGCTGCTGAAGAATTTTTAGCTAAGGCGCTTCGGCCCTTTGAAAGGTCGAGCTATGTCTTAACCACCAAAGCGTTTTGGCCGGTCGGTGACGGAGTCAATCAACGGGGTCTTAGTCGCAAACATTTGCGCGTTGAGCTTGAGAGAAGCCTTCGGGCGCTCGATACCGATTTTGTGGATATCTTTTACTGTCACCGCTATGACCCCGATACCGAGCTGGAAGAGGTGCTAGACACCCTCAACGACTTCGTGAGCCAGGGCAAGGCGCTTTACGCCGGTATCAGTGAGTGGACGGTGAGCCAAATCGCAGATGCGGCTCGTGTGAGCGAGCGCTTAGGCTTGCGTCCGTTACGGGCCAGTCAACCCATCTATAATTTGCTAAATCGCAATATTGAGCCTGAAATCTTGCCGCTGTGCGAGAAGTTGGGAATCGGGGTGGTGGCTTTTTCGCCTCTGGCTCAGGGACTGTTGACCGGTAAATATCGGGCAGGCGAGGTGCCTCCCCAAGGGTCCAGAGCGGCCACCCAGGAAATCAGCAACTTTGTCTCGCGATCTTTGAATAACGAGACGTTAGAAACGGTGAAACGCCTGGCCCGGGTGGCCGACGAGGCTGGGCTGAGTTTAGTGCAGTTGGCCTTGGCGTTCGTACTCCGGCAGCCCGCGGTCTCTAGTGCGCTGATTGGCGCCTCTCGGCCCGAACAAGTGCTGGAAAACGTTTCGGCCGTGGACATTCGTCTCCGTGACGATGTGATTCAAGCAGTGGAACAGGCGCTTAAGTCAACATAGGACAATTCACGCCCTGGCATAGGCATAAAGCGTTGACCCCCTACCTAGAGTGATCAGGAAGGGGGTCATGCTGTGCAACCATCGTGGCAAACCATGAATGTGAGCACGAAGCGCGTTGTGCTAGGGGGGCTCCTAGGTCCACTCGCCATCGTGTTGATTGGCCGTTGGTCGCGTTCGGTGGTGACTGGAGATCTTTATGCCGCCGCACTCCTCATGTTTTGTTTATGGCCATTGATACCTTTTGGAATTGTGAACAACAAATGGCCCCACGGGCTCTGGGTGCGCAGCGTGGGGCTATATCTGGCGAGTGTGCTGATGGGCCGCGCGGCCACGGCGTTTTTGGGATTTAACCCTCAGGCTAACGTGCTATCTCATTGGAGTGGGTCGGTGGCGCGAGGATTGTTGTGGCAGTTCCCGATTGTCATTCCTGTCGAAAATTTGCTTCTAGTGGTGTTCGTGCTGGCCTGTCGCAAATTATTTGGGCCGTCGCGTATGGCAGCGTCGGTCTTTCCTGCCCTGGCCTTCGGTTTGCTTCATGTTCCTTTTTGGGGAACCTGGGCGTGGTTCTCGGTCGGTGCGTCTGTCCTTCCTTGGACGATTTACATGGTTTTTAGCGGGGACTTGTGGGCTCCTGTCGTCGCCCACTTGGTGTTAGATATGACGGCCGTGTTAGCGCTCTCGCCGCTTCTCCTCAAATCTACTTATGGTCCATGGCTGGCGGCTGTAGGGCTTTGGGGCCTGGCAGGACTTGCCATGGCCGCCCTCCACCAATGGGGCCGGGCGCGTCGTGCTTATCCACCATGGGCTTAAGCATCCTGCACATCTCGCGGCGTGATCGGTATCAACACCGCTTCGGCGACCAGAGCAGGCTTGGATTCGCCGACAATGGTGATGGTTACGGCTGCCACCAAAGCGCCATCCGGATCCTGATGCTTCATCTTGCCGTCTAGGCGCACTGCTTGATTGGGTTGAACAATGCCTTTGAAGCGTGCCTTCCATTCTCGGGGACGATAGCGGCCCTGGGTCATCGTATCGAGATAGCGGCCGACGACGGCCATGTTTAACATGCCGTGCACGACAACGCCCGGCAATCCGGCCGATCGAGCGCTCTCGCTGTCATAATGGATGGGGTTGAAATCGCCGGATGCAGCTGCGTAGCGAATGAGATCCGAGGCACGATAGGTCAGGACATGTGAAGGCCAGGACTGAATCTCAGAGGGCATGCGAACGTCTCCTTTAGCGTGTTGCTTTACGGAACCTTGGCCAGCAATAGAGACTCTGACTCAAACACCAGGGCCCCATCCGTGGCTTTGCCCTGCGTCAGCAAGGTGATAAAGGCGGTGTCACCACGTTCCTTGTAGCTTACGACCTCGCTGGTCACGGTCACTTCCATGCCAGCTTCAAGAACTCG
>JAKAAL010000996.1 GCA_021802375.1 Bacillota bacterium
TAGGGGGTCGAACGCTTGGCCAGTTGGGCGGAGTATGCGCGGGTAGCCCGAGATGCCCACTGGCTGACCCAGGCCCTCGATTTATGGCATCGAGTGCGCACTCGGTTGGCGGAGGGGACGGCCAAAAGCGAACCCTATCCCGTATCTCCCGGGTGGACAGCCCACGCCCACCCGATGATTTTGTTGAATACCGCGCACACGTTATATGAAGCTGCTCGCACTCTTAAGGCCGACCCAGCCCCCGTCTTATTAGAACAAATGCACACCTATGTAGACATCATTCTGAGCCGACAAGCCGAAGGCGACCTTCTGCCCGAGTTGCACTCGAATGATCCCACGGATTCGGACACCCTGCAGGCCCGACACCTCAATCCAGGCCATGTCATTGAGTCGATGAGCTTCATCGTAAAAGCCCTTCAGGTTCTACCCTTATCAACGCCCACCCCACACCTCCATCAGGCTCTGCGCATTCTGCAACACGCGCTGATGGTTGGCTGGGACCCCGAGTATGGCGGCCTATTGCGCTATGTGGACCGCGACGGCGGCCCCCCGAAAGGACGCCTCATCGGCGGAGCTTATGAGGACCTGGTCCAGAGCAGTTGGGATACAAAACTCTGGTGGCCCCATGTGGAAGCGCTTTATGCCACGTTGTTAGCTCGAACGATTTCCGGAGATCTATCCTGGGAAGCTCAATACCTCCGTCTACACGGCTATGCCTTCGCCACGTTTCCTCAGTCGGACCCCCAGATTCGTGAATGGATCCAAATTCGCGATCGCCAAGGGTACCCCGTCGATGCCGTGGCTGGTCTCCCAGTCAAGGATCCCTTTCACATTCTACGCAGTTTCCTCTTGATTATCGAACTCCTGACAACGTGGGGTTTTAGAGGGTAATGTGGATTCATCAGTGGTGTCTAGGTCGGCGGGATTCGAATTAACTTGGCAACCTTCGGTACGGTCAAGTGATTGCGCGAGGCGGCCTCTTATGCCCTTTCTGTTATGGCCTCAGGCTTAATAATTGGAAGATATTAGGTGAACTGCAATCTCGATTCCATGGTCTTTTGGAACAAACAAGAGACCTTAATCTTCCGATGCACTCCGCCGTGCAAGGCCGTTGGGACAAGATGGGCCCAGTCCGAATGTCGAATTCTGGCGGCATAGCAGAACGTGGCTAAAAGCCAACACCCAGATAACTCGTCTATCCCAGTCTCGCGACGCCTTCCTCAGAGTCTGAGTCTGAAGGCGCACACCCCCAAACCTTTCTTCTATGACGCCGAGCGTCGGATGTTTATCAACCATGGCCCCAAAATAAACTGTGAAACTTTCAATAAGTCTTATCTGAACAAATTGTAGGATCACTGAAAAACCCTCAGCTGAATAAAAGCCCTTAGACTCTGGCGAAAACTCATTAAATGATCTTTGAGAGGGTACAACCTGGCGAGGTGCAAGATCTGCAATCGAATGGTTAACGATTAGCGCCTCGCTGCCTAATCCAGGCGATCCGCAAACGATGCCAAGACATCTGCGATCGACCGCTAAATCGATGAACCGCTAGCACAAATGGAGAATTTGGTCGTATAATAATTTAAGGAAGAATTATTTCTCTTATACCACCTAATTAGGGAGGTTTACTCCGTGACGATTCCCTTCTCCTCTGGGTTGGTCGTTTCCTGCCAAGCCCTCGAAGACGAGCCTCTCTTTGGTTCCGATGTCATGGCGAAAATGGCATGGGCCGCTGAGCTAGGCGGTGCAGTGGCGATCCGCTCGAATACCCCCAGCGATATTCTCGCTATTCGAGCCAAGGTTCAGCTGCCGATTATCGGCATCTACAAGGTGCAATATCCTGATTCGCCGGTGTATATTACCCCTACCCTTCGCGAAGTGGACGCGATCTTGGCTACGGGAGCGGAGATCATCAGCTTGGATGCCACAGCTAGACGGCGCCCCAACGGGCAGCACTTAGCTGATTTGGTCGCCCATATCCGCCAGCATGGACGTCTGAGTATGGCCGATGTCTCGACCGTTCAAGAGGCGATCCACGCCGAACGATTAGGCTTTGACCTAATCTCTACCACCCTCAGCGGGTATACTGAGACCACCCAAGGCCGTCGCCTGCCAGACCTCGATCTGGTTTCAGAAACCGTCGAGCAGGTTCGGATCCCGGTTTTGGCCGAAGGTCAAATCGCGACCCATCAAGACTTTGTCGAATGCTTCATTCGGGGGGCGTACGCGGTGGTCATCGGCACCGCGATTACTCGCCCGCAAATCATTACCAAGCGCTATGTGGAGGCGTTTCAGTCGTGGAATCGCTCAGTCAAAATGATGTAGGGGCAATCGAATCCCCGGTTTTAGCGATCGATATCGGTGGAACCCATGTTCGCGTGGCACTGTTTGATCCCGTGATGCGGGCTCATCGGGAAATTCCAACCTTAGCGGCCGATGGCGCCGAAACCGTTCTGAGACGACTCCATCATCTGGTGCAGCCTTGGATCCAATCCCGGAGTATCCGCGGGGTGGCCGTAGCGACTGCCGGTCAGGTCAATCCCCAATCGGGTCGGGTGGTCGACGCGACCCAGAATCTACCGGGGTTTCGGGGGTTGGATCTGGCTCAGCAATTACGGTCATGGTTTGCCCCATCCATGGCACCTCCCATTTTGATCGAAAA
>JAKAAL010000997.1 GCA_021802375.1 Bacillota bacterium
CGGGGGTGGTGGTTTTTGTGACCAGGTTGATGGCCCGACGGACACGGTTTTCATAACAAGCCCCCCTGCTGAAGACGTCAACGGGTGGTTTATGCCTAGCGCTCCCAAGGCCGCAATGGCTGAACTTGCGGCGGAGCCGCTGGCGATCCTATTCAGTCGTATCGTTATCCCGGATCGTAGCGGTTCGTGGGCCCGCCGTCATCTGCAAAGGAATGTGGCAGCGTACTTCCCGTACTTCCGTTCAGGAAAATGCTTTGACCTACACCAGCGTGGGTAAGATCCGCGCGGTCCGTGTCGATTAATCTACACTAGGGCATAATCGGTGCAGCTCTTCCTGCGAAAGCCCGGTTATCTCCACAACCGTCGAGAGAGGCGTCTTTGCAAGGAGTAACTTGTGGGCCACTTCCACGGCCTTGCGATGAAGGCCTTCTTCACGCCCTTCGTCTTTAGCCCTGGCAATCGCAGAGGCGTAGTCGTGCAGAGCCATTTGTCGGGCTTCGTAGAGTAGACGGGTGTGATCGTCTTGGCTCAAAACCTCGAGGGTGGTCATCGCCTTTTCCATCACAGCATCTCCCGGCACAATGTCCGCCAGAGTCTCGGGTGTCTTCGCGGACACAAACAACAGCCATCGGACCAGAGGGCCCTTTGGGGGCACGTTGGTCTCGCGTAGTTTGGGCAACTCCAAAAAATGCATCGCCAAATGATCCGTCAAGCGCAGCCCAGCTTGGCTCCTTATATGAAACACGTTGTGATAGCCAGGATGGTCGATCTCCACGAAGTTGAGCACGTTGATCACCACGACACGACCAAGCCTACCATAGGGGTCTCCCGCCTTTAATTGGCTTTGGTACCGTTTCGCCCAATAATAGAGGCTACGCTCTCGCATTTCCCCCGTCTGGCGGACTTGAATCTCAATGTTGACAATCGTCTGTGCCTGGGTGCGGGCCTGGATATCGAGGATCGACATCTTGTCTGTGAGTGCATCCTTTTCGATGAACGGGTTGAGAATCTGAACCGACTCCACCAGCGGTTCGCCCGAATCTTCGAAGATGCCATTTAGAAACGCCATCAGGATGTCGGTGTTCTTCTCATCTCCGACGGGCTGAGCAGAACTGGTCTCTCCTTCCATGGCGTTCCACGCTAAGATCGACCATGAGCTTTGCTGCGGCCTAAAGCGCAGGCTCTCGATTGGCCATTTGATAAGCTCTTAACCGCGAAACTTTTTGCTAGGGCACGCACTCTCCTGTTATAACCCTATCGGGTTGGGGAGGATTCCAAGCTCGCCCTCACAAGTTTGTGGTTCTCCGGTCGTAGAAGGCTAGCTTGACGCCGTCCTAAGGCTTCTGCCACAAGTAATATCCTATCGTCACGGGAATGCTAAGATCCTCCAGCTCGAACCGGGACAGCTCCTCGCGCAAACGAGCCAAGATTGGACCAGGTTCGGCGTGAGGACCCCGTTGTCGCCACAAGGCGCTACGCACGGCAAACGAGAGAGCCCAATCACGGTTCGGGAAGGTTAGGGTGACCTGTTGCGTTTTCTGGCGAATAAGCTGTAACCCTTCTCGCTGAGCCAGCATGGTGACGTTGGCAATCTGCGTTTGCGAGGGACTTTTACCGTGACTTGCAGTGCGCCACAGGGATTGCCAGGCGCTTGACCATTGCCAGCTTTGGACTTCGGCCAGAGCCAAACGCCCCTTTGGCCGGAGAATACGTCGAAGTTCGGAAAATACGGGATCGGGATGGCAGTCGAAGAGAAAAAACGATCCGAAAGCTAAATCGACGCAACCGGAAATCACGGGCAAGTCGCTGGCCGGGGCGACCTGGCAGTGCACCCATGACCACTTGGGAGGGATGTGGCGAAAGGCTTGTGACAGGTAGACCGCTGAAATGTCCGTGATTAGGTATTGTCCGCCAGAACCGACCCGCTCGATCATGTTCCCAGCCAGGGCCAAGCGGCCTGTTCCCGCACCGACCTCTACCACCGCAGAGCCCGCCTGAGGATCGATCCAATCGACAAATTCCCGAGCCTGCGCCTCTGGCTCGGGATAGATGCCAGAAATGATGTCATCGTAGGCCGCGTCAATTTCGGCCACTTCAGGCGCAATCATTGAGGGTTCCCATAAGGTGCGTCGACCTGTACCGGTTAGGATGAGGGCGGCGCCAGCGTCGGTCGGCAAGCGAAAGCGTTTCATTTCGAGGAGACGGCGATCTGCGGCAATAATGGCGCTTTCGATTTGCCCTGCTTCGAACGCAGCTACGCCGAAGCTAAATCGGATGGGTACGGCATCGTCACGTTGGATCAAGCTGCTATTGGCCAGACCTTCGACCCATGCCTGGGCCGCTTCGCGGTTGCCTTCCGGCCACACCACTAAAAACTCGTCGCCGCCATAGCGTACGGCGAACATTCCGGCTTGAAGGCGCTGGCGAATTCTCGAGCCAATAGTTTTCAGCAAGCGGTCGCCCGCGGCGTGGCCAAATAAATCATTGACCGCCTTTAACCCATCCACATCCAGAAAAGCGACCACACCTGAAGTGGTGAGGTGCTTTTGCTCGCCTTCCCACCAGATTCGCGAGGCCAGTCCGGTTAGTGGATCCGTCCCAAAGCGAGGAGGGAGGCCAACGCTAACCGAAGAATTCCTTACGATCATGACAGAATAGTTT
>JAKAAL010000033.1 GCA_021802375.1 Bacillota bacterium
AATCTGGGGAGGTTATTTAATTTCGCGAGGATTTAAAGTCTTTGTGGATGGCCGCACTGACTTTTATTTGCATAGCCCTGTGTTGCCAGATTACATGGCCGTGAAAGATCTCACTCAAAACCCCAACCGAATTTGGCAAAAATATCAAGTGGAATATGTTCTGTGGGAACCGAAAACGGCTGTGGCTACATTTCTCAGTCAAGATACTTCAGAGTGGCAGGAAGTATTTGCCGGTAAATATGCGGTGATTTATCAACATCGCGGAATATGGGGGTTAACTCCGACAATAGAAATTCGGACCGCGGGTGAGCCAACATGAATCAAATGCCGCTGGTGGACGCCATTAAGGCACACTTGTCTGAAAAAAAACAGCAGTGGCACACGCCTGGGCATAGACCCATCTTGCCGTTGGATGGTTCATGGCTAAATTGGGCTTACGACCTCACCGAAGTGGGAGCATTAACCCCCACTAATGATCGTACGGACCCTATTTCGCAATCGACACAGCGGATGGCGGAAATTTTCGGGGTGAAGCGATCATGGTATTCGGTCCAGGGAGCCTCCCTACCAGTGACAGCTGCAATTTTGGCTGCCACTGCTAGGCGTGGAACATCCGTGGTTATTGAGCGAACCTGTCATCGCTCGGCACTATCAGCTTTGATTATTGGCGGATTGGAACCCCACTGGATTTATCCCACTCAGCCATTTCATGGAGCTTGTCCGAATCAAATTCTCGAGGCTTTGACCCCAAACACTGCCGCATTAATATTAACCCGGCCAACCTATGACGGAGTAGCCTCCGACATTGCATCGGTTATCGAAGTAGCTCATAGGTTTTCGGTGCCGGTGGTGGTTGACGAAGCTCACGGCACTCATTGGTATGGCCGACAGGGGTACCCCGTGTCGGCTCTTGAATTGGGAGCCGATTTGGTGGCCCATGGAGCACATAAAACAGAACCCGTGTTAACCCAGGCAGGGCTTTTGCATGCACAGGGAGATTTGGTTGCGATAGAGGACGTGGATTTGTGGTGGCACCTATTATCGACCTCAAGCCCTTCATATTTATTGATGAGTTCGCTCGACGCCTACCAGGCGCTGCGTCGTGACCCGGGATGGACGTCGCGATGGGAAATGATGGCGCTTCAAACCCGTGCATTATGGCACCAATTTCCCGAAATTAATATATTACAAGCCCAAATAGAGAAAAGTGCCGACGGTACCCAGGTGGATCCTGCTAAGATGACATTGATGGGTAATGGGTCTCAAATACGGGAGGTGGTTGAACAATGGGGATGGGCGGAGAAGACGGAACCAGGGGCTGTGACATTGATTTTCTCACCGACAGGGAAGCTATCCGTGGTACACTCCATGTTAAGCACTCTCAAATATCTGGCGATAACGTCAACGCCAAAACATCTTGTAATGCCGAAACCCATAATGCAGGCAACTCCACGGGACGCCTTTATGCACGGTCCTCCCGTGACCGTCGACTTGAGAGAAGCGGTGGGGCGCATTGCGCACCGCCCACTGGTGCCTTATCCCCCGGGAATTCCTTTAGTGCAACCGGGAGAACAAATTACCGAGGAAGTGGTAAATTGGATCGAAGCGTGGCAAACAATCCACGCGGGGTTCATTGAGGGTTTAGATGCAGCAGACGGGCTTCAGGGAGGATGGGTATGGGTGGTGAAGTAGTGCGGCAAGGCCTCTTGATCTCGTTCGAAGGAGTAGAAAAGGTCGGCAAATCGACGCAAATCTTATTATTGAGCCAATGGCTTCATGAGCAGAACATCGAAACCGTGGTATTGCGTGAACCGGGAGGGACCGTTTTGGGAGAAACATTGCGCCAAGTGATTTTGCACGATGTGGCCATTGCGAGTCCTTGGGCGGAACTTTTGGTGTTTGCGGGTGCGCGAGCGGAACTGACGGAAACCGTGATTCGTCCTCATTTGGCGGATGGTTCAGTGGTCATTGTGGACCGCTTCATCGATTCCAGTGTCGCGTATCAAGGTTATGGGAGGGGATTGCCCCTTGAGGACGTCAAAACGATTAATCGGTTGGCAACACGAGGTTTGGAGCCGGATCTAACATTTTGGTTGCAAGGGCCAGGGTTCGATACCGAGGTTCAGCCGGATCAAATCGAGTCGCGCGATGCATCCTATTTTCGCCGTGTGTCGGAGGGTTATCGAGAGCTTGCCCTGCGCAATTCAGCTAGGTGGCGTATTGTCGATGCCACGCAACCGATGGGAGACGTTTTTGAAGCCATTTGTCAAGACCTAGAGCCCTGGATAAACACTCTTCGAGGAGGTTAACAGTGTGAAACTAGTTATTGCCATATTGCAGGATAAAGATGCTGGCCAAGCAGTCAGCGAGTTGAATCGCCGCGGCTTTAGGGCCACAAAACTTGCGAGCACCGGGGGATTTCTGCGCGAAGGCAACACCACCATTCTCGCTGGTGTGCAAGAGCAAGATGTGGAACAGGTGGTCACGGTATTGCGACGTACCTGTTCGGTTCGCCATGAAACGCTAACGCCACAAAGCCCTAGTCATAGCGGGGAACCTTATGTGCCCTTTCCGGTGGAGGTGACTGTGGGCGGCGCGACAGTATTTGTCGTTGACGTGGACCGGTATGAAAAATTTTAGCCATCAAGACCTGAGCCGACTAGGTTCCTGGCCGCTGATAGCTGGTCCTTTTGCCGCAGGGTTATTTCCGCAAAGCGCCTTGGTGGTTTCCAGTACCCCTGGGTTGGAGCCTGGGTTGTCTTTGTGCCACGCTCTTTTATGCGAAGAGCGTGAAACTAGTTCAACGTGCCGATGCCGTTCTTGCCAAACTGATTTTATGGGCCACCCCGATATTCACCTCTTGAGTCCTAGCCCTCACACCATTAAAGTGACCGATGTGCGGATGGCCGTGCAATCACTGCTTTATCGCCCTTTGTGGTCTCCGGTACGAATTATTTGGATTCAGGCAGCAGAAACCTTGACGCCCGAATCGGCGAACCTTTTGCTCAAAGCGGTGGAAGAGCCGGCCGCGTACGTGCATTTCGTGTTGACAACCAATAATCCGGATCAGGTGTTGCCCACCATTCGTAGCCGATGCCAGCGTTTTGTAATAGCGGAGCCGGACCGCCAACCAATAGACTCATTGCCTCAAGACTGGATGATGGTCCGCCCTCTATTACCAGACCATGTGGTACAAGCAGCTCGTTTTGCCCGGGTGCAATTTCGCCAATCCCATCAGCGTCAGTGGTTAGGAGTTTGGGAAGACTTGTGGCAAGCTTATGATGCGCTTGCGGCAAACGCCAATCAAGATATTGTGAGAGAGCGTCTGAGGCAGTTGTGGATACGACGCTAGAACTAGAAGAGACGGGATGGCGGGTCTACGTTATTCGCTGCGGAGATGATACCTTCTATACCGGTATTACTACCGATGTTGAGCGGCGGTTGCGACAACACCGGCAGGGAAGCGGTGCCAAGTATACCAGGGGGCGAAATCCCCTTCAGTTGTGGTGGGCTTCGCCATCTATGACTCATCGTCAGGCGTTAGCCGTAGAGTGGCGTATGAAGCAGTGGAGCCATGCGGAAAAGGAGGCGCTGCAAAATGGCTCAAGACAGTGTTCGGTGGGTAGATCCGGGCGTGCTTTACGTAGTGGGGACACCGATTGGCAATCTTCATGACTGGTCACCCCGTGCAATACAAGTTCTGCGGGAATCCGATCTCATCCTTTGTGAGGATACTCGGGTCACTGGGCTACTCTGCCGCCGGTTTCAAATTGAAACTCCCTTGTTATCATTTCATGAACACAATACGCAAAGCCGCATTCCTCAGATTGCAGCCCGTCTCGCATCCGGTGAGGCCATTGCTTTGGTAAGCGACCGCGGGATGCCCAGCTTGTCGGATCCGGGAGAGGAACTTGTGGATCATCTATGGAAAACAGGGGGAAAGGTCAGTGTGATTCCTGGCCCGACGGCAGCTCTCACCGCATTTGTGGCATCAGGATTTCCTGCGCCGTTCACGTTTTGGGGATTTTTGCCACGCTCTGGAAAGGAACGGCGTGCAGCCTTGGCCGCCGTAGTGGAAAGTGCTCACACGGGGATCATCTATGAAGCACCTCACCACTTTAAGAAGACATTGTCAGACCTAGTCGTTACAGGCAATGATGCTCGTATGGTAATGCTCGGACGCGAGATGACCAAGAAATACGAGGAATTTTGGCGGGGTCCGCTATTGCAATTGGCCGAATTCGATCGTGAATGGCGGGGAGAAATTGTGTTAGTAATAGGGCCCAGCGATCCCGCGCCGGTGTTTGTGCCGGAGTGGAGCGATTTGCGGTTACGTGTCCTAGAATTGGTAGCACAAGGCGTCGCGCAAAAAGAGGCGATACGTCGCATCGCCTCCGAATTTTCTCTGTCTAAACGAGAACTCTATCGTTTTGTCGTTAGCCAAGAGCATTAAACGGCTTCGATGTTCAGATTGACGACACAGTCGTGGCAAACGTTTTTCCCGCGATATACTTCGATGTTCTCCGCGTTACCACAAAAAATGCAAGCGGGCTCATATTTGCGTAGGATGATTTTTTCACCGTCTACGTATATTTCCAAAGAATCCTTGTCGCTGATGTTCAGTGTGCGTCGGAGTTCGATAGGCAATACTACGCGGCCTAGCTCGTCCACCCGACGGACAATGCCGGTTGACTTCATTCTGTTCACCTCACTTCTTCGACATTTGGCTACCAGGACTATACCAGAAATTCCAATTTATAGTCAATCCCTTGTTGGTATTTGTCGACGAAAGGCGAAATTTATAGGAACCTGATACCCGTGCAAATCAAGACAACGATTTTACATTGGGCGCACTCTATGCTGGGCCTAACCAGCGGTCGACGAGATCGAACCTGGGGTGTGGATTACGAAAGTCGGCAATTTTGTTTCTGGAATGAAGCAGGGCTAAATGACCCAAACGCAACTCAGTCGCTCGAGAAGGCGGTCCTGTGGTCCCAGACCCACTCGCGCGAAGGGGGATTGGCTTAAGCGCTGAGGTATGCTTCGGGAGCGTTGATACTGCGGGCATCCTCTTTCAGAACAACTGATTTGGCTGATGGACTGCGCATGCCTTGGAACTTTCATTTTGTATAGGTAGGCTAACACTCCTGCTACCCGGAGTGCATGTCCAGTTTATTTTGGGATCGGATGAATCGTCGACATCGGCTGAGGAGGCCTGACCCATTGTGCGCCCCATTGACGAAGTACATCTATGACATCGGACAGGGTAGCGCCAGCATCCGTTAACGCATATTCTACCCGTAAAGGGACCTCGGGATATACCGTACGGGTTAAAATACCATCCTGTTCTAATTCACGCAGTCGCAGTGAAAGCGTCTTGGGGCTCACACCACCCAAAGATTTGCGCAATTCGCCAAAACGCTTGGGACCCGTCATTAGGTCTCTTAAAATCAGCAACGTCCATTTGCCGCCGATGACCCTAAGCGCGGTTTCTACGGGGCAGACTTCATCGCCCATGACTTCACCCTCTTTGCAATCAACTAACATCCCTGTGGAGTAGCATTACTTCATTATACCTTGAGCACGAAAGATTAAGGGAAAAAAGACAGGTTAATTATACTGTGCGCGTCCAATTTAACGTTTTAGGCAACGGACATAAACCGCTGAAACTGGAGGTTCAGCAAGGCATCGAGACGTGATTGGTGCTCTGTTGACGTGTTGGCCAAACACGTGGAGATCGCGTCCCAAAACGCGGGGAACTTCACGTAATAGAGGTAGTCCCTCCGGTGGGCAACCCCCACCCCGGTTGTCAGACCTGTTGCTCATAGTCTACCACGCGGCCCGTCGCATTGCATGGCAAGCGCAAAAAATCGGTAGCGAAAGGAGCCATCACAGTCTTAGCCGGCCGACCAGTACCCATTGCATAGTACATCCAGAGATTCTCGTGGTGATGCGATCAGGCATTCACCTTTTCAGATTTGGAAATTATTTTTCGGGAGCCCAAAGAAACTGGTCTAACTATATTGATTATCAACAAAACGTCTCGCAAGCGCTGGCACTGGCGTCACGGGCCTACATCATGGTTCATGGCCGAATGGTATTTAAGGGCTCGTCCGGGGAGGCACATCACGCGCTATCAGAAGGATACTTGGCGATGGGGTAGATTTTTTGATTAGCATAGAGATAGGTAATCTTCACAGTTGCATATCTTATCGTATATGATGTAATATTTTATTGAACACAAGGGATTATCCTAATCCCAATCACGAGACGATGCCATCAAGGTTTCTTGAGACAGTCGGCGTAGTATTGTTGAAAGGAGAACCTCAATCCAGTTCACCATCCTCTCTGTTGGGATGAAAATCTTGTAGGTAAAGGAGTTTATGCCCTGTGTCAAAGACCGAAGATGTTTATCAAGAATTACGGCGCCGCATTTTATCCGGAGAGTTGGTCGCAGGTTATCGTTTGGTGATTGACGCCTTGGCCCGCGAATTCGGTGTCAGCCCGATTCCAGTGCGGGAAGCGATTCGTCGCCTAGAAGCGGAAGATTTAGTGGATTTCCAACCCAATGTTGGTGCCCAAGTCAGCCGCATCGATGAAAAGACCTATGAAGAAGTCTTGACAGTAGAGGCACGATTGGAGGGCTGGGCGACCGCACTCGCCGCACCGCATTTAACCCCCGACGATTATCAGATATTGCGCACGGTAGCACGGCACATGGACCAAACGCTGGATGACGCCGATTTGCGGACATATGGAGAATTAAACCGTCAATTTCACCAAACGATCCGCCAACGTTGCCCCAACCGTTATCTGGTGGAACTGATTGCGACGTGTGCGGCAAAATTGGACCGAGTTCGCTCCAATATGTTTACTCTGGTTCCCGAGCGCGCACGGGCATCGTTACAAGAACATTATCAAATTTTGCAGTCGCTGGTGGAAAAAGCTCCCGCAGAAGTGCTCGAACGTCTTGTCGAGGGCCATCAGCTACAAACCTTGGAGTCCTATCGCTCGCATCGCCGGCAACGCCGGCTGACGGCTGTGACGAAGGACTAGGATTAAGCATTACACATGCCAAGAGGAGTGACAACGATAGATGAAATCCATCCAGGAACGCTTACGCGGTTCCATTACCCCGGTGGTTACACCGTTTACCGATGCCAATCAAGTAGACCATGACACTCTTACGCATCTGATAAATTGGCAAATTCAAGAAGGCAGTCATGGCATTTCGGTAACCGGTACGACTGGGGAGCCAAGCTCTTTGACCTTGGACGAGCGCGAAGCCATCTTTCGTACCACGGTGGCCACCGTGGCCGGGAGGGTACCGGTACTGTTAGGAAGCGGCAGCACGAATTTAGACGAAACCCTGCGCCTGACTCATAGCGCTGAGATGGCGGGCGCCGACGGGGTATTGGTTATTGTGCCGTATTACAACCGCCCTTCGCAAGAAGGACTATACCAATATTTTACCACCGTGGCCCGGTCTACCAATTTACCTATCGTGATTTACAACATCCCAGGGCGCACAGCCACAAATATTGAACCAGCAACGGTGAAGCGGATTTGTCAAGTGGCAGACAACGTCATTGGGATTAAAGAATCCAACCGTGATTTCGAGCAAGTGACCAAAGTATTACATCTCATGGGTCGGGGCTTTCTCGTCTATTCCGGCATTGAAGCCTTATGCTATCCCATGCTGACCTTAGGGGGAGCTGGCCACATTAGCGCGACCGCCAACATCTTGCCGCGTCAGGTGGCCGATTTGTACAATTTGGTCGTCCAAGGCGAATGGGAAAGGGCGCGGGAACTCCACTATTATCTTTATTCTTTAAATGACGCTCTGTTTTGGGAAACCAATCCCGGTCCTCTCAAGGCGGCTTTGGGCATGATGGGCAAAATTCGTCCGCATCTCCGACTGCCACTGGCTCCGATTTCTCACGAACATTATCAAGGACTAGAAAAAATTTTACGGAAATATGGGGTATTGCCGGAAGAAGGAGGGAGTGATTAATGCGGTTAGCACGATTTTTTGCCGAAGGACGCATTAAGTCGGCCCAAGTCATCGACAATGTACTGATAACTCCCGACCATAGGCGCCTTGAATGGGACCAGGTTCATTGGCTAGCTCCCGTAGAACCGCGAAACATTATTGGCCTAGCCTTGAATTATGGCGGTCACGCGGCGGAATTGGGATTGGAAGAGCCCCCTGAACCAGCGTTGTTTTTTAAACCGACATCATCGGTGACCGGGCATCAGTCTCCGGTCCAATATCCCGCTGGGGCCACCCATTGTCATTACGAAACTGAGGTGGCCGTGGTTATTGGCCGTGAGTGCCGGCGAGTACCGCCGGAACAGGCCCTCGAATATGTTCTGGGGTATACCGTTGCCAATGACTTCACCTGCCGCGACTACATCCGCAATACCTTTCGCCCTCCGGTAAGAGCCAAGGGATTTGATACATTCTGCCCGCTAGGCCCTGTCTTGGTGACCGCAGATGAGATTGGAGACCCCGGCCACTTGGCCATTACTACCCGGGTCAACGGCGTCACCCGGCAGCACGGCAATACCGAGCACCTAATCCACTCTATTCCCGACATTATTGGGTATCTCTCGACGTTTATGACCTTGGCCCCTGGCGACGTTATTCTTACTGGCACTCCCGACGGCATTTCGCCCGTGGTGCCCGGGGATCTCATGGAATGCAGTGTAGAAAAACTGGGTGTATTAACTAACCTGGTTGTTAAGGAGGAGTCTGATTCATGACCCGGAACGATACACTAGCATTGGTGCCCCATAAAATTCGTCATTTCATCAATGGAGAATTTGTGGACAACAGCGATGCCTGGTTTGATGATTGGGATCCTGCCACTAATCAACCGCTGACTCAGGTAGCGTCAGGAGACGTCGCGGCGGTGGATAAGGCGGTGCGTGCTGCACGGGAGGCATTTTTTGTGGTGTGGCGCGATATGCCCGGCCGGGAACGCGCACGATACTTGAATCGCATTGCCGACGGCATGATCCAGGACCGGGAGGCTTTGGCTTCTCTGGAAACATTGGATACCGGCATCCCCATTGGACAAACCTTGGGCCAAATCGAACGAGCGGCAGAGAATTTTCGGTTCTTTGCCGAAATGGCGACACGTATGACCGGAGAAGCCTTCCCCAACCCGCCTCACTTTCAAAACTATGCCATTCGTCAACCCGTGGGGGTGGCGGGTTTGATTACTCCCTGGAACACGCCCTTAATGCTGGAAACCTGGAAAATTGCCCCTTGTTTGGCATCTGGTGATACGGCGGTACTGAAGCCCGCCGAGTGGTCTCCGATTACCGCAGAACGTTTGAGCCGCATTATCCAGGAAGCCGATTTGCCTCCCGGGGTGTTTAACGTGATCCACGGACTCGGCGAGACTGCGGGAGCGGCATTGGTTTCCCATCCCGATGTACCGCTGATTTCGTTCACCGGTGAAACCACTACGGGTCAAGAAATCTTGCGCAACGGCGCCCAGTACTTAAAACGGTTTTCCATGGAATTGGGCGGGAAATCACCAGTTATCGTCTTTGAGGATGCAGATTTTGACCGTGCGCTAGACGCGACCTTGTTTGGCATGTTTACGTTAAATGGAGAACGCTGCACGGCGGGTTCTCGATTATTGATCCAAGACAGCATCGCGGATCGTTTTGAAGCGGCGCTAGCGGAGCGCATCCGCCGAGTCCGCGTAGGCAATCCATTTGATGAAACAACCGAACTGGGTCCTTTGATTCACGCGGAGCATTGGCAACGGGTCAAAAGTTATATTGACCTGGCTGAATCTGAAGGTTTTCAGGTGGTCGTTGGAGGGAATCGTCCATCTGGATGGCTTCAGGGAAATTTCTTAGAAGCGACTTTGTTAACGAAGGTTCTTCCCTACATGCGGGTAGCGCAGGAAGAAATCTTTGGCCCTGTTCTGACGGTGCTTCGGTTTCACGATGAAGCAGAGGCCATGGCCATGGCCAACCAGGTTCGCTACGGACTTGCTGCCTATGTCTGGACACGCGACGTGGCTCGGGCGAATCGGGTGTCGCAAGCAGTAGAATCTGGCATGGTGTGGCTGAACTCACACAATGTACGGGATCTGCGGACACCGTTTGGCGGATCCAAGTGGAGTGGCATTGGCCGTGAAGGCGGTGTCTATAGCTTTGATTTCTACACCGAATGGAAAACCGTCCACGTGGCTTTGGGCACCCATCCCATTCCACGGGTGGGCACCTCGTGATTCAACAGTAACATCAAAACTTAAGGGGGATTTTTCATGGGAATTCGTACCGGACAGCAATATCTAAATGACCTAGATGGCGCTGTACGCGATCTATGGATTGATGGCGAGAAGGTAGAGGGAAAAATTACGGAACATCCGGCGTTTCGCAATATAGCTCAATCCATGGCACATCTTTATGACATGCAGCATGATCCGCATTTGCAGCCGGACATGACGTACCGATCGCCTTCGACCGGCAATCTAGTAGGACTCTCCTTTATGCAGCCGCACACGAAAGAAGATCTGGCCCGACGGCGAACCATGATGCAGCACTGGGCCCGTTACGCCCACGGAATGATGGGACGCGCACCCGATTATCTCAATAGCGAACTCATGGCGATTGCCGCCGCGGCGCCTTTTTTTGGCACGGAAGATTCGCGCTATAGCGATAATGTCCGCAAATACTACGAATATGTGCGTGAAAATGATCTATGCTTGACACATACCTTGATTTTGCCCCAAGCCAACCGGGGGGTATCAGCGGCACAGCAGGCGGATCCGTATCTGGCCGCCCGCGTCGTGGAAAAAACCTCGGAGGGGGTCATTATCCGCGGAGCTCGAATGTTAGCCACTTTGCCGTTAGCTGATGAAATTCTGGTTTTTCCCTCAACAGTGATACGCAATAACGAGGAAGACCGACCCTACGCGTTTGCTTTTGCATTGCCGCTTTCGACCCCGGGACTGCGGCTGATTTGCCGGGAAACCTTTGATTATGGCAAGTCCCACTTTGACCACCCGTTAGGATCCCGCTTTGAAGAAATGGATGCCGTGGTGGTGTTTCATGATGTATTAGTGCCATGGGAACGGATCTTTGTGTTGGAAGATGGCGACCTATGCAATAAGCTGTATGCGGATACAGATGCCACACCGCACATGACCCATCAGGTGATCGTTAAAAATACGGCGAAAGCCGAGTTTGTCCTCGGCGTGACGAGTCTTATCGTGGACACTATTGGCATTGAGCAATTCCAACACGTGCAGGAGAAAGTGGCAGAAGTGGTGATTGCGCTGGAAACTATGAAGGCTTTTTTGGTGGCCAGTGAAACCAATGCCAAGTTAAACCAATGGGGGATCATGACTCCTGACTGGACGCCTTTGAATATTGCCCGCAATACATTCCCTAAAGTGTATCCGCGTTTGGTGGAGATTGTGCAGCAGTTGGCAGCCGGCGGATTGATGGCGATCCCGTCGGAAAGAGATTTTACTAATCCAGAGCTGAGACCCGACATTGATCGGTTTTATCAAGCCAAGAACACCAGTGCAGTGGATCGGACCCGGCTCTTTCGACTGGCTTGGGATACGGCTATCTCTACCTTTGGCAATCGGCAAGTACTGTACGAACGCTTCTTCTTCGGAGACCCGGTCCGTATGGCCGGAGCATTGTACCACAACTATGACAAGGAGCCGGCAAAACAACTGATTCGGGATTTGCTGAATGAAACCCCGGATCCCCTATTAGGACAGGAGGGATAGTCCATGGGTGGCAACGCATTCAATGTGCTGCGAACGCACCATGTCGAGTATCGGGTGACCGATTTGGATCGCGCCCAAGCATTTTATGTCGACGCGGTCGGGCTTACGGTGACCGAACGCGATGCCGATCGTCTCTATTTACGAGGCCTCGAAGATCGGACGCACCATAACCTGATACTGCGACAGGCTTCGGAACCTGGCGTGGCTCATGTGGGATTTCGCGTCTCCAGCGAAAACGATCTAGATGTCGTAGCCCAATATCTCGGGACACTGGGAGTTGACGTGTACTGGGAGATCGGTGTAGAGCGGGCGCTCGGCCGTGTGCTGCGGGCGCAAGACCCCTTCGGTTTCCCGATAGAATTTTTTTATCAAGTCGACCAGGTACCGTGGTTGCTGCAGCGGTTCGAGCAATATCGGGGTGCCGAGGTGATGCGGCTAGACCATGTCAACTATATTACTCCCCACGTGGAGGAGGCGGCGCACTGGTATCAAGAACACTTGGGATTTCAAATGAGTGAGTATACCGTCAGTGTGGAAAATGGCAAAGACCGACTTTGGGGGGCATGGCTGCATCGCAAGCAAACATCGCATGATCTGGCTATATCCAACGGCAAAGGGCCACGGTTCCACCATGCCTCCTTTATTGCTTCATCAAAAGATCAGATCTTGGCGGCGGCGGATCGTCTGGCCGCGCTTGGCTATGTGGACAACATCGAACGCGGGCCGGGACGCCACGGAACCACTAACGCCTTCTTTTTGTACTTAAGAGATCCGGATGGCAACCGCATTGAACTTTTTACCGGCGACTATTTACTGGCAGATCCTGACTGGGAGCCAATACGGTGGGATCTCGACGATCCACAAAGACAAACGTTTTGGGGAGCACCAGCTCCAAAGCGGTGGTTTGATGAATCGATGGTCACTTTTGATTGGAACGAAAACCCCATGCCGACAACGAATCCGATATTGCCGGATCGACCGATTATGGTCGATTAGGGCATAGCCCAGGGAGGGATCGATCCAGATGAACCATTTCATAGACCGACAGCGGAACTTTCGCCAGGCCTGTAGTAAATTTGCGACCGGTATTACGGTGATTATGGCCAAACAAGGATCGGAAATTCACGGGATGACTGCTAATGCATTTATGTCCGTGTCGCTGGATCCGTTGTTGGTGGCGGTATCGGTGAGCAATGTGAGCCAAATGCACCGCTATTTGGCGTCCCCAGATGCGGTGTTTACCATTAGTATCTTGCATTCAGGGCAGAAGCTGGTCTCCGAAATCTTTGGCCGTCGGCAGCATCATCCCGAAGCCCAACCGCAGTTGGCTGCAGTGTTGGGAGGAGTTCCCGTGGTGCATGACGCGGCCGCATGGTTTTTATGCCAAAAAGATCAAGGGATCGTGGCCGGAGACCACACCATTATTATTGGGCGTGTTCAGGACTTTGGGGAGCAAGAACACCATACCCCGCTCATTTTTTACCGGGGGGCAATATTTTTCTCAGCTAGGTGTGGAGCAAGATGAGATGGTGGAGTTTTTCTTATTAGAACAATAAGCACTATGACATCTAATATGAAGATTGGGGCATCAGGCCCCATTCCCACACTGAG
>JAKAAL010000998.1 GCA_021802375.1 Bacillota bacterium
AGATGCACCCGACGGTCTCAATTTCGCAATGTATCTTGCTCAGCATTATGAGATCATTCCACGCCAAACCCCGTTTATCGCCAGCGTCTCACCTCGGTTGTCTCGGGCTGGTTGGTTCCCTTCATCCCCAGCTTCCAACCTACGTTATTTTCTTTAATGGGCTCTTGGCCTTAACGGGGGAGTCTGTACCTTGAGAGATAGCGTCGATCCCATACTGGTTGAAGCGTTAACGAGCAGGTTAATTCGGGAGGGAGTGACAGGCATCGAGGAGTTTATTTCTTTACGGTATACGGCATTTGGCAATCCCCTCGAAGTCTTGGAATTAGAGAAACGCGCCAGCCTCCCACTTCATCCCAATGAAATAGCGGTTCGCATGATTCTTAGTCCAATCAACCCTTCAGACCTGATACCCATTCGTGGGGCCTATGCGCATCGAATGAAGTTGCCGACAATACCAGGATACGAAGGCGTCGGAGTGGTGGAGGAAATCGGTTCATCTGTGCCAAGATCTCTACTGGGTCAAAGGGTGCTGCCTTTACGCGGTGAAGGCACTTGGCAACAGTACGTGAAAACGACAGCCAATGTGGCGGTTCGGGTTCCCGATGGCGTTGATGACGAAACCGCAAGCCAAATATACGTTAACCCGGTGACGGCTTGGCTGATTTGCAAAGACGAACTACAACTTAACGCTGACGACGTGTTAATTGCAAATGCCTGCGGGTCAGCGATTGGTCGTGTTTTTGCCCAGCTTTCAAACGCGTTTGGATACCGGCTCATAGCCATCGCAAGAAACGACCTCCATACGCAGCAACTCGCATTACGGGGTGCTTGGGCGGTCATCAACACATCCAAGGAGTCACTGCTCGACCGAGTGATGGAATTGACTCAGGGGAAGGGCGCTACGGCAGGGATTGATAGCATTGGAGGGCTCGATGGACATGCTCTGATTGACTGTATTCGTCCAAGGGGCCACGTGTTAAGCATTGGTCTCTTGTCCGGAATTCCACTAGATTGGGCTCAGATACATCAGAAACATCCCGTCGTGATCGTCAAACCATATTGGCTTAGAAGATGGATTGAAGGGGTATCCGATGTGCAGTGGCACGAAACGTTTGAGGACTTATTCCGATTGGTGACGGAGGGGACATTACAAATGGATTCAGCCAGACAACGTTTTGGCCTACATGAATATAAGAAGGCCATATCCGGAGCCGAACAGCGTGGTCTCCCAGGTAAGGTGCTGTTCTCATTCGAGCCGTCTTCAGGTAAAACGGCCGTACGTGCATCCCCACTAAGGCGTGTAGCCTCCATTGACCCACCATTAACGTCGTAACCAGGCCAATGAAGAAGTTTTCGAGACGATCTGTGTATCAGCAAATTGTCCTGGTCCATCGACGTAATCCTTGCAACGAGAATCGCTCGATAATCGACCTCTTCTTCAATAAACGGGGGCGTTAGCGCTGTATAGCACCTGCCCCCAACCCATCGTTGTGATCCATGACGCAGGTACTCCCATTACGGAGTCGTCCGCTTGAGTTTGCAACCCTTGAGGCATGCCGGTCCTTGCAGTACGAAGCGTCCGTTCCAACCTGGGTGGGAATTGCCAAAGAGGGCCGCTTGGGCTAAAAACCGGGAAAATCCAACCTCAGATTACACATAGCCTTTATACTCGTTATTGCAAATGGTCGGCGATTTAATCCGCCTTACGCGCGTTGATACCCGAAACAACCAAGTTGAGAACCAACCGGTAGCGTCCAGTAATCATTCAACTTAATTTTTCGTGAGTCCATAAGTCGGGGGTCATCCATTCTAGCCTAATTCCAGGGCTGCACCGGTGGTCTGGGAACTCCCTCCAGACGAATCATCGTCCCCGGTGGCCCCGGGGCTCCTAGCGCACGGCGGGTTTCTGCCTGAAAGAAACGCCGCCTCCGACACCTTTTACTTGTTCGGTCCGGGCATGGAGGACTGCTTGGAAACCATCGCTATGAGGCGACGTTGAATGGTTAGTAAGCGGGTTTCGAGGTCCGCCATGGTTCTGTCGCTCTCGCTCAAGGCCTCCTGGATGGCGGTGCGAAGGGCCTCGGCGTTGGTGACGGGGACGGTGCCCGAGACGTTGACGGCCTTCGAAGGGTGCTTGGATGGATGCATACCCATTCTCCTCTCTCTACCATGCTGAATCCCTGACGCATTCCATATTTTTCGCCACGGCAAACCTTGTTTCCGACTTCCCCTTCCCCGAAACTCTAGATTTCCCTGAGACGATCAGTTCATAGGCCCAGAATCCTCAGTCGTTTCATCGCGAGTGCCGCTTTATTTTGCGCACCGGTCTTCCATAACCCTTCCCTTTAGAAGCGCCACACCCAATGGATTTTGCGTTTGAACCGCGAATTAAACCTCCATGACTCCTGCATCCGTCGAGGACGCAGTCCTCCCAATGACCGATCATCTATGGATCTGGCGAGAACTCGGGACCGCTCAGTTTGGGGATGCTCGGCTCACTCAGCGGGCGATGACCATCGCCCAGGATCTCTCGGGACATCCCGACCAATCTCTGGCCAGCATTTATGAAGGCAATTGGGGAGGGCTGCATGCCGCCTACCGATTTTATGACAATCCGGCGGTCACGCCCGCGAAGATTTTGGTGGCGTTGTCAATAAGA
>JAKAAL010000999.1 GCA_021802375.1 Bacillota bacterium
CAACGAGGATTGCCGAAAGAACACTACTATGATGCCTTGTGTGTAGGTGCAAATACGCCAGTAAAATTCCGCACTCTACCTGCTTACGTGCAAGTTTGGAGCGCAAAAGGGCGAGGGACAAGGCAAATGTGTAATACGAACAAGTACGGCTTTCCGCTTAGTCATCGTCAGGCGAAGAAAGCACACTTTGGATTCCAAACGGGAGACTTGGTAGTAGCCAATGTGCCAAAAGGCAAGTATCAAGGCATTTGGATAGGACAAGTAGCGGTTCGCTCCTCTGGATATTTTGATATGAAGACAGACGGAAAGCGAGCAGTCCAAGGCATTTCTCGTCGGTATTTCCGTATTTTGCAGCGGGCTGATGGATGGCAGTACGACATAAAGAAAGCCAATGAGGAACGTGCTTCCTCCCCATGCTTAAAGGCAGGGGCTTCCGCACGAATTATCACGAATTGGTGATGTCTGCCTAAGACGGTTTCCTCCTTGTACCCGGCGCCAGGAGTCGCCGGGTGGTGAGAAAGCTATCGTTTTTTACTTTCTCATTCAAAGGAGTGTATCCCCTATGTCCATTTCTCCTGACGTGCGTCGCGCCATCACCCACGCATTACACACCTTACCGTCTGACGTTTTTCCGGTCATCAGCCTCGCGTTTGGGTTTCTTGACGGGCAGCCCTACTCCGTCCGCCAAGTGGCCCGGACGCTGCATCTCTCGGAACGCCGCGTCAAGCACCTACTCCAGTCCGGCCTTACCACGCTCCAAGCGGATCCGGTCCTGTATCAGCACTTTCGCCTCTTACAAACTCAAGAGATGTTACGCCATTAACCCCGAATTGAGGGGGCTGGGATCCCCATACCCCGCTCCCTCTGGCCGGTTCTCACGGGGTGATGTGCTTCCGCCCGCGCTGTGACGCCCAATTTTTGGTATCCTCTGCTGAGGAGGAGTGTCCTATGGATTTCGAGACTTATCTGACCCGCATTGCCGAGCTGGACGTGTCGCGGGATTTTTATACGAAGGAATCCGATGCCCCGCTTACAGTCACCGCTACGGACAGTTTGTATGCCCTGTTTGAGCGCTTTATGCAGCATTGGACAGCCGCTAAGAATGTCCCTAAACTCATCCAGGCCCCTGACACTTTCATCCATTCGTGGCAAACTCGTGGACAATCTGTGGGTTCCACCGATTTGTCGAGACATTGGGGCGTTAACCACCATAAATTACCACGAGCTGTCGGCAGGAATTCACAGGCCCCACGTCGAATATTACTGTATCACTATCACCACAAAAGAAGCACTACATGTCCAGGTCCAGCCCCGGACCCAGCTCCGCGAAGCCAATGGCGTCTGGGATCCGCACACGCGCATGATTACCTTAGCCGACGATTTGGCACCCGCCCATGAACTCAAAACCCTCTTGCATGAATGGGCTCATAGCGTCGGCATCCCCGATACCACAACGGCTCACACACGCGACGTGGCCGCCGAAGAACTCATTGCCGAAACCACGGCCTTTGTGCTCGCCGCCCGCCTCGGCCTCGATACCACGGCCTATTCTCTCCCCTATGTCGGCCATTGGGCCCACGGGCAGCTCGAGGCCTTGCGAGCAGTCACCGCCGCCATTAGTCAGCGCGTCCAGATCTTGTGGCACGCCCTCGATGCGGCGGCCATGCAGCACGAAGCGTTAGCGGCGCTGATCACGGTCTAACCCCCATTATTTGAACAAGTGCGGCCTCTCGCTTCTCCAGACTCAGTTTTTCATCACTTGACCGATGATAACGAAAATGCTCCACATTATTCAGAGGGGTTCCGAGAGAATTTGCGGGTCCGGCTGGGTCTCCGGATGTCGCAGCGTTTTCGGAACGAAACGCTGCGACATCCGGAGAGGTATTGGCTAATCTTAAACCCGTAGTGGTGTCCATTGAGCTTGGCCTAAAGCCACCCGCATTCGCATATCTAGCGGAGACCCGTAGGGGAGGCCACTATGAATGCGAATGGTATTATAATCTTCAATCCAGCGGGTCACCCCGCGATAAGCATCTGGGTAGGTGTCGAATTCTTGGCGATTCAAACATTCTCGCTCCCGTGGGGCATGCAAGGACTCCATAGAGGCGTTATAGTTCGGGCTATGGACCGGAATGCGTTCGTGCTCGATGCCCCACGGATGGCATTGTTGGTCAAACGTCTGCGCCATCAACGGGGGCCCGTTGTCCGTGCGTATCACGGGGGGTTCGACCCATTCGGCTTGCCGAATGGCTACGGCTTGGGCTAGGGTGCGGGCCGCATCCGCGGCTTTACCGGTGAGTCCTAGATGATAGGCAATAATCATCCGATCACACACATCAAGCACCGCTTGCCAGGAGAAAAATCGATCGTCTCCGACAATGTCACCGTATTTTAAATCGGTTTGCCAGAGCTGATTGGGCCGGGTAATCACCCAATTTCGCGGGAGTCGGCGAGGATGCAATGGTTTCGGCTGGCGCTGAGGCCACAACAGCTCCATCTCCCGACAGAGACGGTAGACTTTTTTCTTGTTAATACAGAGATCAAATCGGCGACGCAACCGCCACGTGAGTTTTTCATAACCATAGGCGGAATTTTCTTCCTCCAAAATCAAGACAATCCACTCCGCAATTTGTCCATCCGGAATTTTTTGTCCGGACG
>JAKAAL010001000.1 GCA_021802375.1 Bacillota bacterium
CAGGGCGATGGTCACAATTGCCGGTAGCCCTTCAGGGATCGCGGCCACCGCCAAGCTTACTCCGGTCAAAAACATCTGATAGAGGGGTTCACCCCGCACCAGCCCGGTCATCACCACTACGGCGACAATCAGCAACGACAGGACCACCAAAACTTTCCCCAATTGCTCCAAGCGGCGTTGCAGCGGGGTCTTTTCATCTACTGCTTCACGAATCAGATGCGCTATCGTACCCATCTCCGTCGCCATGCCGGTGGCTACCACCACGGCACGCCCACGACCTCGCGACACCGTGGTACCCATAAATACCAGATTAGTTCTTTCTGCCAGCGGTGATACCGGGTCGGGAATATCCCCGGTGGTCTTTTTTACCGGCGTAGACTCGCCGGTCAAGGCGGCCTCTTCGGTTTGGAGCCCCGTCACCTTCACCAGTCGTGCGTCAGCCGGGATTCGGTCGCCCGGTTCCAGTTCGATGATGTCACCAGGAACGAGGTCTTGGGCCAATATCTGTTGGATAAGCCCGTCTCGGACCACACGGGCCTCGGGGGCGGTTAAGGCCCGCAATGTTTCAACGGATTTCTCTGCGCGGTACTCTTGAAGAAAACCTAATACCGCATTCATGATCACGATGGCCACAATGGTAATGCCGTCACCCATTTCACCCAGCAAAAATGAAATAATCGTCGCGGCCAATAACACCAACACCATAAAGTCGCGAAACTGGTTCAAAAACAGCGTAGCCCATGACGTGCTCTCCGCTTCTTGAAGCAGATTGGGGCCAATCTCTTGTAAACGACGCCTGGCCTCTTTCGGTTCCAGTCCCTCATCACTGTCGGATCGGAGTTGAAGTATCGTTTCCTCAGGTCGTAAGGTGTGCCATAAGGCGGCCAAAAAAAGATCCCTCCTGTCCATCCCTGCCTTAGGGTATGTCCGTCAAGACATGGACAGAACTCGCCACGATCGTGCTGGGAACCCATAAATTGTGAGTCGTGACGAGCCAGACCTCTTCCTCTTGCAGCGAAGATTAGCTTATCGAACCAGAAAGCGGGGGTGAAAATGACCCGAACCATCATGGTATGGCTATACGCGTTAATCGTGGCGGGACTACGTCTGAGCGTTAAAGACCCTGGGTGTGATGGGACTACTCGGTCTTATCCCCATTGGGGCATTAATGGATGACTCTATCATGAAGCTCCGCCACTAATGGCTAAGGACCAAGGACCAAGGACCCATATCTTTCCTGAAGAGATCTGAGGGGACTCGCTCGAATCTCGGTCATGACGAACTAGGACCGCTATCCTTATTTTGTTGTACCACGCTTCCATGCTAGAGCCCCTGCACAGGCCAGCACACCGAGTAACCCCAGACCGACCAAAACAGGCCACGCGATGGCCACAATGGGGCAGGTATGGTGGATTGAACCGAATAGTGGCGGGAGAATCATTACCATCGTGGTAGGCCCGTGTCTAAGCATGGTGTGAACCACAGAACACGCATCGTGGATGCGCCAGATGCTGAATGAAAGATGTAGCACGGAAAAAAACGGCACGAATAGACCCACGCCGGAGATCAAGATGGCGACAACTAGAGCACCACTGAAAATCCGACCCGTGATTCGTCGTGAATCTACCATGGCTTAAATCCCTCTGGCTTTCATCAGATATTCGTGGGGCGAAGGCCCCTTTTTTTCAGACTAGGAGGAAGAAATCTCTGCGCTCCCTCCCCTTTCACCAATGCCATAGGGTGACATTGATTACTAAATTGACCCATCCGAAAATCCCGGTGCATCACCTGTATGCGCGCAGATAGCGCGGACGACCGCTCATGGGGAGTTTTGTACCTTGATTACCGGGTGCTTCACATCACCCGTCAAAAAATATTCCCATAAGGTGTATCCCGGTTTAACAGTGGGGGGTGTAGGGGTTTGCACCGCGGAATGTCCGTCCACGCGAACCATAGCTGCCTTCACTGGGTCTACTCCGAATACCAGGGTCCACTGCGACGCCGCGCCAACCAGTGTGCCATAGTGACGCGCCGGATTCTTGAGCGCCGCCTTCAGCAACAGGGGTCGGGACACCGACTGACCGCCGCGAGGCAATTGCACACGGACAATGAGCCAGCCCTGCTCTAAGGAGATTTGCAAACGACGGACCAGTGGGACTTGAGCCAGCACCTTTTGGGCAACAGACCGTCTCGGTGCTGGACTGGTCGTGCTTGGACTCGCCGCCGTAGACTTGACCTTGGCCATGACGCCACACCCGACAAGTAGGCTTGCCGACATCGTGATACCCATGATCCATCGCTTTTTCGCCATTATCATTATAGCCCTCCATACACATTTCGCACTCTCTAGTCACCGAGCAAACGGCCTTGACTAAGGGGTGCAATCGCGGTCCTTTACTCCGCGATCAAACCATAAAACGCGGCACCGCGCAATTTTAAGCGGAATACCGTCGAATTCCGTGGCATTCTTCTCAATGGGCAAGGCACCCCCAGCGAAACCGATTGGGCAGGAGTCACATTTTAACCTTGGCAATACGGGCACCTGATATCTGACGGCTTCATACAACCTCACCTCGTTTGGTTAGCGGTATAGTATAGTCCGTACCAGCCCGTCCCAACTCTCTGCGGGTGGGTTTCGCCTCCTCTTCCACCTCGAG
>JAKAAL010001001.1 GCA_021802375.1 Bacillota bacterium
GCCCGAGTTCATTTGTCCGAGGGCCAAAAACCGCCCCGACCCCATCCGTAGGAGCTGGGCCAGCTCATCACCGGCCCAAGCGGAAGGTGAAAGCCGGGTGGGATGCATCCCTGCCAGGTGGACCTCGGGAGCAAACCGGATGCGAAGTCCGGGTAGGCCGGATGATGTCGAATCCATAGCCACAGCGCCAAAAACAAGGGACGAGGCAAGGCAAGCCGCCAGCAATGGTCGTAGATACAAAACGTTCTTCCTCCTGGTATTACCGCGAGCCGCACGGCTCGTTCTAAATATAACGCCGCCAGATCGTTAAAGGTTACAGCCGACTGCTCCGGGCTGCCGGAACCTTCCGAGCGGGGTCGGGAAGGCGATAATGAATCGGAATACGAACTACCCTATCCTTCGTGCAAGAGGGCTTTAGGACGGGGTTCATGTCCCGCTGACCTTGCCGCACCGTCCGGGTCAGTGGCTGTGGGGAGGTGTCGCTCGACTCGATAGTCCTTGGCATCCCAATTGATTCCCGGCGCAATTTCCCTCACCAGCATTCATTTCTCCTCGCAAGGCAGAGACGCGCGGTGCTGCCAGGCAAGATCGCGCTGTTAAACATGGGGATGTGAGCTCGTAGCGTCAATCGGTTAACGAGCAGGCAGGTGCTTTATAACGGATGACTCCTTCCAACCCTAAATGTGTGTCTCCGAATGCTAACCCATCGCGTAGCTACGCCGACAAGATATTCTCGATACGACTCTGCTGGGGTCTCGTCAGCGATCGACATATTCTTCATTCGCTTATCTGGCCACGCGTCATATTCCACAACATGGATCCGTGTGTTACCATGCAATCGTTGATGGGATATTTGATCAAGTCAATATGTTCAGTGTGTTATAGTCAAAGGAGGACTAATGATGTCAAGACCTTCTCGAACTGTCGCCCTCGGAGCGGCGACATTGTTAGGCACCGTGCTGTACGGAGTCGGGCCCCTGGGATCCCTAGCACCCATCGCCCACGCCGCTTCCAAAACGGTCTCCGTCGTCTATCCTGCAGGAACCTTAAGCACCTTCGACCCATTGACCTGGAGCAGCCAAATTTTAATCGACCAAGGCACTACCCTCGAAGGTTTGTTTGGCTACAACGCCAAGAATCAGTTGGAGCCCAAGATTGCCCAGAAATGGACGGTGACCGATCATGGCAAGGTTTGGACAATTTGGCTGCGCCACAACGCACGTTGGTCCAATGGCAAGCCAGTCACCGCAGAGGACTTCGCCTTCGCGTGGATGCGTATGGATTCGCCGGCGAATACCGCGGGAGCCACTTGGGAAAGTGTGGTAAACTATGTCCTCAACGCTCCTCAGTATAAATCTGGCCAGGTTCCGGCTTCCGCGGTGGGCATCAAAGTGCTAAACAACTACGAGCTAAAGATTACCCTAAGTGCGTCCGTCAACATAGAGAGTTGGTTGGCCATTGCAGGATCAATGCCGCTTTACCCGCCTGATGTGCGCAAACATGGAACCGACTGGTGGCTTCCAAAGTATTTTGTCGGCGATGGTCCCTATGTGCTTAGATCATTCCAGACCAATGGTCAAGACTTGCTGACTAAGAACCCTTATTACGTAGGGCACGCCAATGAGGTTAACGTAGGTAACGTTAGCCAAATTAAGCTCATTCCAGAGCCGACTGTGCCGTTGGAAGATTATCGGTCGGGTGTGCTCGATGCCGCGATCATTACCAACCCGGCGGACTACCATTACGCCCTCGCTCACTTTCCGCGCCAAGTGCACAAGACTCCTGAAGCGCTCATTAACTATTTGGGCTATGACCATTCGATCTATCCGTCTGCACTAAACAATCCCTTGGTTCGGGAGGCCATCGCCATGGCCATTAACCGCGCGCCTTTGGTCGATCCGGTGTTGAACAACATGGTCGGAGCCACATCCGTCTTTGCTTATCCCGGATTTCCAACGGATTCCCTCGAGCACAATCCCTATGCCTTTAACGTGACCCGGGCCCGTCAATTGCTGAGTCGCGCCGGATATCCCAATGGGAAAGGCATTGGGACCTTGTACCTTTATTGCTTTACGCAGGCGTACTCTCCGCAATCGGTATCCTTAGCGGAAGCGGTCGCGGCAGAATTGAAGAAAAATCTCAACCTAACCTTCAAAATCGAACCCACCAATACGACGGAAGAGAATACGTTGATGTACGAAGGCATCGATCCGGGAATTCTCCCCGGTTACAGTACCGACCTGGGTGTATCCAACTGGGACAGCACGGTTAACTGGCCACTGCAATCCAATCAATGGGAAGGCTTCTACGGGTCGATTGGACCACAGTCGTTTAGGACGCACACTTCTGCATGGTACCTTGATCCCTATGACGCACGGAACGTCAAAGAGTTTGGCAATCCGGCGAATCCCCGCCTAGGTGTTTCGTATGCCACGTGGCAGCCGATGATTAAGGCGGCGGTGTCGGATATTGCTTACATCAATGCCTGGATCGCCCGTCAACCGAAAGCCTATAAGTCAGCTTTAATTATCCCCGGGGTGCCTTCGTTAACTCAGGACTTGCATCTGTATCTAGCGTCGTATAAGAAAGCAAAAACGCCCGCCGCCAAACATCTAGCCTGGGAGGCCTTTTGGAAGTTTGTGGGCACCTATGCGC
>JAKAAL010001002.1 GCA_021802375.1 Bacillota bacterium
TTTGTGGAACGATGCGCGTTATGTGCGCGAGCATGAGGCCTACGATACCGTGTGTGCCCACTTCTACCGGTTCCTGACGGGCTCCGAGCCCTGAATTGCACCCACTAATTTCGCTGAAGAGCCCAAAATCTTGACACCGCTCGTGTTCGCTTATCTGCAGGCGACTGAGGGGACCCAGGTGGACATGCTGTTTGTGAACTGGGCGGTGAAAGCGCTCACTGAGAAAGGTGCGCATGCGCTCAAGATCGACGGGCAGCATGCCGACCAAGACGCCTGGGTACGACAGCAGGTGGCTAAGGCTGGGCTCCCGGCCGATGTTTACGACATCATCAAAGCCCTGAAGAGCACGGGCCATGTGAATCTGTACGCGTGCAGCCTCGCATCGTCGATCTTCGGAGTAGGCAAGGATGAACTCGTCCCTGAGGCGGAGGGTATTGTCGGTGCCTCATGGTTTCTAAACGAGAAGGCCGCGAAGGCTGAGCACTACCAATACTTTTGAGGGGGGCGCCATGACACCGATCAAATCCGATCAGACGCTTGACACCTCGGGCAAGTGTTGTCCGATGCCCATGGTCGAGACTAACAAGGCGATCAAAGGGATGAGGGCTGGCGAGGTGCTTTTGATCATCGCTACCGATCCGGCTACGAAAATGGATATCCCGTCCTGGTGCCAACGTACAGGCAACACGCTAATCGAACACAAGGAAGACGGCGCCTCCCTGCGTTACTACGTCCGCAAGCGTGATTGAAGCCCGTGACCTTTATTGCGATGGTGTGGTCACTCCAGGTTGCGAACCCTCCGCTGCGCGCCATGGCGAAGCGAGGGCGCGCAGTTCGCGGGACCAGCCATACGGCCGGCAATGGGCGTAGGTCCGGGCGGGTGGCCGTGTACAACCCCTGTTTTTGGGGACAGGCCACCTTAGGACAACTCCGATTTAATTCCTATACACAAGCCGTTATGGTAAAACGACGTCAGTCAAAGCGGATAAACCCCATGCGCCAGATGACCTTAGCCACCGGCACCTTCGAGACCTACAGGAAGCCCACCCGTCGCGAGCGATTTCTCGCCGACATGGAGAAAGTGGTGCCCTGGCAGGACCTTTGCGCGGTGATCGCACCCTAATTATCCCAAGGGCGAGAACAGCAGGCCTCCAGTGGGCTTGGAACATATGCTGCGCATCTATTTCCTCTAGCAAGTGGTTCAACCTCTCCGATCCGGGAGCGGAAGAGGCACTGTACGATTCCCAGACCCTGTGCGCCTTCGTCGGCATCGATCTCGGCCGGGAGCCGGTGCCGGATGAAACGACCATCTTGAAGTTCCGCCATCTCCTCGAGAAGCACCACCTGGGGAAGAAGCTCTTCCAGGAGGTCCACCGCCACCTCGAGTCCCAGGGCATCAATTTCCCCAATATGATCACAAAATACGGGCTGTAGGGCTATCTGAATAGGGTGGGCTTGCTAGGCACGGATCATCTATCGCCCAAAGCGGGGCGTCTATCTCTCGCGCATTTCATCCTCTAGCTCAGCGGCATCATCGAGTTCCACGCAGAGCAAAGTCATTCGGTATCCATCCCGTTGTCCGAGCGCCTGCTCGGTAAGCGACTTTACGTTCCGTGTATTGAGATAGCCAGACATGGGAATCCACCTCCTCCCAGGCAGAGATAATGCCGTCGCTGAGTCCACCCCGTCGAGTCAATGAACCAGTTGGCAAAGGACGGCCTTTGCCAACCTCAAGATACGGGAAGTCCTCTCCGCGTTGTCCGTATAATATCACACCATTGCAACCTCAACGCTCGTTTAAACGAACCCAGATATGCTCACTGAACCGGACCCTGTCAGTGCGCAGCACTCTGTGCCGTGCAGGGCATAACGGTACGGTCAAGCGAAGGCCGGCATCGGGCATCAAGAGACCTGCGGAAAAGGCGTTGGCCTCGGCCTCCATTTGTCCCGCCCGGTCAGGGCGGGACAATGTGTCAAAACGCCGCATATCGATCGCTGTGCAGCGAAAACCACCTATTGGCGGCACATGCCAGGGGTTCAGGAAGTGACCCAGCTCATGTCCTATCGTGAATCGTTGGCGCGGCCGGGGGCTGCGCTTATTCACCAGAATCGTGCCCGAGGGTTTGTCATCAAACGCAATGAGCCCGTCTTCAAGGTTGAGATGACGCTGAGGCGATGCCTCTTGGCCCTTAAACCGGAATATCGTGTGTATGCGTGGCGGTTATCCCAGTCGCAATCGAGCTTCCCGTTTCACCAGTTAGTTCGTAGCGCCTTCTGATTTGTGAAAAACCAGTACACGGAAGGGCCAGACCAGCACCCCAGTATCCAGGTAGGGATGTCCGAGGTCGGGTTTCCCTTCGGGGTGGTTGGGGTGGTTGGGTTGACATCGTAGAACTTGGCCATTAACATATGAACACTTATTAGATTGTTACTTTTATTAGATTGTTACTTTGATCTGACATGGAACTACCCGATAAGCATGGAACCGACTTTTGAGCAGGCCGAGGAATTGGCGGGCATGTTCCATCTGCTTGGCGACGTCAATCGGCTGCGACTAATTTGTGCTTGCCTTGAGGGAGCGGTCTGCGTCCAGGATCTGGCCGATCGCTTCAGCCTGACCCCCTCTCTGGTGAGTCATCACTTGCAGA
>JAKAAL010001003.1 GCA_021802375.1 Bacillota bacterium
TGGCTCGCTCTTCTGATTGCACAGTGGGGGATGAATTTGGTGCCCTGGCCAGGCGTCCCCAATGACGGGCGCCGGTTATGGCAGTTGATGCATGGAGGCCGGGCCGCGCTGTGAGCGATGCATTGCTATTCCGGCCGCCTCTTCCTCCGCAGACACTTCGGCTACCGTTGGTGTTGCCGATTCCGCCGACTTCCAATCATATGTATCACCCTATTTTACGTCACTCACGCGCCGGTGGCACGCATTACAGTTTAGCGTTGACGCCGGTCGCTCAGGCGTGGAAAGACGAAGCCACGCTGGCGGCCCGGACCTGGGCTCGCACTCAGCACTGGGTCTTAGCCGACAAAGAGTGGATCATCATTTGGTTCCGCTTGTTCTGGCCGGATTATCGCCGACGCGATGTGCCCAATCTGAAAGCGCTCTGGGATGCGCTGGAACATGTGATTTATCCCAATGATTGCTGGGCTTTGCCCCGGCCTTTGATTCCGCAACGCGATCCTGAGAATCCCCGCATCGTCTTGTTCTTCTATCATGCCTCGGAACTACCGGAAGATTGCTCTGAGGTTCCTCCTCGGGCCTGACCTTTCCGGCGGTCATTGCAGAAAGGAGCCGATATGAACGCGCATACGCACATTTTAGGCGGACTGGCCGCGGCCGGACTCGTTTTGTCCGTGGGATTTGTGCATCCCCTCACGGTGATTGTCGCCAGCGGATTTGGCGGCCTGGTGCCGGATTGGGACCATCCGGGATCAACGGTGGGACGCTGGGTGCCCTGGCCCGCCATTTCCCGGTCCCGGGGACCCGCCATCCCGCCGGAAGTGGGGCGGGCTGGGTGGCCGCATCCGATTTGGCACCGGCATCAGGCGCACTCTCTGGTTGGACTGGTCATCGCCGACGGACTTTTCACCGGCATTGGCTATGGCCTCTTTCGATTGCTGGCCCCGATGGGGCGCGCTGTCGGGGGGATCGGGCATTATCCATGGCCCTGGATTCTGTTCGGCTTGATGATGGGAGGTCTGAGCCATCTTGTGCTGGACGGATTCAATGAATCCCGCCAATGGTGGTTTTGGCCGTTCACGCAGCGGGGCTTTCGCTGGCCTGTGCATGGTCCGGTGCGGCGTACGGATTCCTGGGCATTCATCCTGTTGCTCGGCCTAGTAGGGTTCTTTGCCTGGCATCTGCAGCAAACCGGATTATGGTCTCATTGGCTGGCTACCCATAAGATTTCTTAGCCGTGCCGCCCGCACGGCTATTGCGTGATGCCTCAGAAAGGAGCAACAACTGATGGATGAATTGCTAGACGCTCACTATACCGGGGTCTATACACGCGATGCGTGGTCGTTAAAGGCGTGGTGGTCCCCATCGCAACGCCACTTTTATGTTCAGGCCGAACATGACCTTCCTGAGCGCGGCGGCTGGATTCGCGCATGGCTGATGGAGTCTCCCGAGCATTTAGCGCGTTATGCCACGCTGGAGGCGGCCCACGCGGCCATCCGGGAGTTTTTGAATCAGCCGGACTGGTCGCGGTGTCAGGAATTGTCCGGTGTTATTTAGCTTTAGGAGGGAATACCGATGAAAACAGAGTGGTCTACCGCAGACCTATCAGCGATTAAGTATGGTGACTGGCTTGGGATATTGCCATTAGCCCCATTGGGCGCACGGGTCAAGGCCATCGAGTCGCTGTTGTTAGCACTGAATATGGAGGACACATGTCACGGGAGTGTGGCCCCTCATGAACCCCGTCCTGATCGTTGACGCACGTCCGTAACGCCGCGATCCCCGGCGGTCTCGGCGTCTGGACCCATCGGAGATGCAGAAAGATAGCCCTGCGCGTCCCGCGCCGGGTCAAGTTCTCGGTGTTATGCACGATAAAAAAGGAGATGGTCATTATGATGAACGTTTTTGTAGGGATTGGTCGGTTAACTCGTGATCCGGAATTGCGCTACACGCCGCAAGGGGTACCCGTGGCGAGCTTTGCGATTGCGGTCGAAAGGCCGTTTACGAATGCTCAAGGAAATAAAGAAGTGGATTTCATTGACTGCGTGGCATGGCGTAAGTTGGGGGAAGTGGTCGGCAACCACTTGAGCAAAGGCCGTCTGGTGGGCGTTCGCGGACGTCTGCAGATTCGCAGTTATGAGGCGCAGGACGGCACCAAACGCCGGGTGGCGGAGATCGTCGCCGAAGATATCAACTTTTTGGATGGGAAGAAGAACGGCAACGGCGCCGCCGCTGAGTCTGGATCGGCCAGCGAACCGGATGCCGCCATTCCGGACGACCTGCCGTTTTAACACCTGATACGCCGTGATCGCGCCGCCACTCCGGAGCGTGGTCACGGCGTTTTTTTTGATGAAGCCGTAGTTTGATCGTAGTCGGAAAGATTAATATGAGCTTAACCTCAAAGGAGGCGCTCTGGTGACGATGACGCCGGAAAACATAGGCTGCCGTTTAGCGCAAGCGCGTGAGGCGGTGGGGTTGTCTCAAGTTCAGGTCGCGGACTATCTCTCGGTCTCGCGTCCGTCAGTTTTGTCCTTGGAACAGGGACGCCGACCTATCGATTGGCCCACCCTTCATCGATTGATGGACTTGTACGGTATCGATGTTTCGTGGCTTGTGAGTGACGCAAAGCCCAGCAATCATTGGGATA
>JAKAAL010001004.1 GCA_021802375.1 Bacillota bacterium
AAAGAGCGGAATCGACTCCACTTGAGGATGGACAATGGGGACCGTGGTGATGGCTACGGCAAGATCCCCGCGGATAACTCCGTCCAACGCCTGTTGGATCTCGCCGATGTGGACGTGCACGCGTACCCCGGGGAACTCTTGAGTGAAGCTCGACAGCACCCGGGGCAAGGTAAACAAGGCGACGGTGGATACGGCGCCGACGCGAATTTCGCCCTGCCCAGGCCGGTTTATCTCTTGTACGGCCTCGTAAGCCTGGTCAACCAGGTTTTGCATGCGGCGGGCATGATGATACAGCACCTCGCCGGCAGGCGTAAGAATGATATGACGCCCCTTGCGCACGACCAGGGGAGCCGAAAAATCGGATTCCAAGGCCCGTAGTTGCTTGGTTACTGCGGGCTGGGTCAAGCCTAGTTGCTCCGCCGCCCGAGTGATCCCACCGGCATCGACGATTCGCACAAACGTATTTAGTTGGGTTAGGACCACGTCGCGCCCTCCTTTCTGGCTATCCGCCAGGCATGGCCGATCTGGCCCATCGTACCATGGCCAGCCTCACGTGTTCGGATCCGAGCCGATCGGGTCGAGCCTGCCTGGCCGACTCCGCCTTCGATGATGTCGTGCGGCGTCTTTCACTAAACGCTCGACGAGGTTATCGACCAGAGGCTCGCGAGACCCTTCCCTCAAAGTCACCAAATTGAGCGAGCGCCTCAAGTTCGTCTGATCGATGGTCAGGCTGGCGATGCCATGGACGGTAATCGGGTCGCTCTCGACAATGGCGGTAGAGAGGACGCTCACTCCCACGTTGTTGGCCACCATGGCCAGAATGGCACGCAGGGAAGCGAGTTCCATGATGACATTAAGCTCTTTCGGGGGAAAGCCGGAGACAGCCAAGGCCTGTTCAAAAATGGCGCGTGTGCCCGAGCCCTTTTCCCGCAAGATCCAGTCCAACTCCCGCAAATCCTCTAGGTCGACCGACTCCCGCTCGGCCAGAACATGGTCATGGGATACCATCAGGGCCAGTTGATCCTGCCATAGCGGCGTAGACACGAGCGTCGAAGGAATGCCTCCTCCCTCCACCAGTCCTACGTCCACGTTTCCCGAAGCCACCATATCGACCACGGCTTGACTATTGACCATGAGCACTTGAAGGGGAACATCGGGCCAATCGCGACGAAATCGTCCCAAAGGTGTTGGCAAGTACAGTTCGACTGCCGTTTGGCTGGCGGCGATGCGTACCGGCCTTAGACCTTTGGCCATGCCAGCCAAATCGCGGACGACGGCGTTCCACTGCCCTTCCATCCGCAAAGATGCCCGTAAGAGCTGCTCGCCGCTCAACGTCAGTTTCATCCCGCGGCTAGTCCGCCAGAACAAAGCCGAACCCAGTTCGTGTTCCAATGAAGCCAACTGCTCTGACACGGAAGAAGGCGACAAGTTTAGTTGCCGACTTGCTTGGGTCAGTTGCCCGGCTCGAGCCACGGCAAGAAAGATCCTCAGACGAAAATCCATCGGCGCCTCCCTTCGAATACGCAAGATGCCGCGACTATTATGCATCGTTCGTCGATGCCGTGTCGATGTTCGCCAATCCCGAATACCAAGCCCGCGTCTCCACCCTATCATGAGACTCACGGCAATGCGAGCCAGACGCTCGCGCTAGAACTAAAACGGGAAGGGAAGATCGAATGATGCCAAGGAAATTTGGTCCCAACTGGTTTACCGTGGGCATGGGCACGGGAATCGTCGCCCTCGATGCATTTCTTCTACCGAACGCACCTTTGTGGCTAAAGCACGTAGGCACGGTCTTGTGGCTGCTCAACGCCGCCTTGGTGGCCCTTTTCATGGTACTCATGGCCAGACGGGCTTTCACCGATTGGAAAGGGTTTCGTGCCATCTTTCGCCACCCGCAGCAATCCATGTTTTTTGGAGCCATCCCCATGGCTTTGACCACGGTCGTCAATGGCTTTATTGAAATGGGCGGGAGCCTGATGGGCGATGCCAGCGCATACCACGTGGCCTTGGTGCTTTGGGTATTTAATGCCGTGCTCGCGCTGTTATCGGGCCTCGTGGTTCCCTATTTGATGTTTACCCGCCACCCTCACGAGCTCGCCACCATGACGGCACTCTGGTTGATGCCCATCGTGCCTGCCGAAGTGTCGGCGGCTTCGGGCGCCCTACTGCTGCCCCATCTGGCCAACGTGGGCCTTCGTCACACCATGTTTCTCCTAAGCGCGGCATTTTGGGCCATGAGTGTTCCCCTTGGCTTGCTCCTATTGGGCCTTTTGTTCTTGCGCTTGGTCGTTCATCATCTGCCTCCGGCGGACATGGCCATTTCGACCTGGATCAGCCTGGGCACGCTCGGCACCGGAATCATGGGCCTGGTGTTGTTGGGTCAAGACAGCCAGCGCCTCTTTCCTCACCTCGCTCCCGGAATCGCTGGAGGTAGCGCGCTGTTAGCCCTGATCTTATGGGGATTCGGCCTGTGGTGGTTCTTGCAAAGCATCTTTCTGACCGTCCACTACCTCCACCAGCAAAGCCTTCCCTTTAACTTGGGTTGGTGGGGACTTACCTTCCCCCTAGGCGTCTTTGCCGCCGGCACGGACCTTCTCTTTAAGACGTTCGCCATGGTCGCCTTAAAAGATGCCGCCT
>JAKAAL010001005.1 GCA_021802375.1 Bacillota bacterium
TTGAAGAGAGCTACGTGGGACCCCAGCAACGACACAGCAATTTTGTGTGTCGGTGGTTGCATGTATTATGGTGGGCCACTGGCAGCATTCGGGCCTTCGATCCTGATCTGGTAATTGGGATGACCCCGTCGGCCCTGGTTGTCAGTCGAGTGGTTAGGCTGCTTATTCGATCGCGGTACCAAATTTGGTCGTGGCTGCATGAGGCGATGTCTCAACTGGAACATGGATGGGGAGTCCGGTGGGCCGATGCCCATTTGGCGATTTCGACCGGATTGGGTCAGGATATTGCGGAGACAGTGGGGGCGAGCGATAACGTATATGTGGTGTATAACCCTACGGTCCCCGCCCCTATACAACCGCGCCCTGGATTAAACGACGGGGTTCATTTTGTCTATATTGGGAGATTGGACAATTCGGTTAAGCGTATTGAAGATATTCTTCTGGCCTTATCTTCGATACGGGAACCATGGCGGCTGACCATTGTGGGTGATGGGGAAGACCGCCACATTCTGGTCGATTTGGCCGCACGCCTCCACATTTCGGATTCGGTGCAATGGGTCGGATGGTCCCACGACCCATGGTCAGCAGCAGGAACCGTGTCGGCACTGATTCTGGCATCTATTTCGGAGGGGTTTGGTGTCGTGCTCGCTGAAGCATTGACAAGGGGAGTACCCGTGGTGGCCAGCGACTGTCATCATGGGCCACGAGATATCGTACTACCCAACCTCAACGGATGGCTGTATCCACCAGGTGATGTGGCCGCCCTGCAGGCCATCTTGTTGCGAATTGTTAAGGACCCGTACCAACTTCCCGACCCTTACACGGTTAAAGCCACCGCAGCGCGATTTTATTTAGCCCGAGTAGTCGACCGGATGCTCGACGCGGTCACGACGTTCACGGCGACAATATCGTCATGAACAGTCCACGCAGAGAATATGCCACGGGCTACCACCAGGTACGATTAGAGAGGTGGCATGTTTTGACACACCTCGGTTATGATAGGTAGGTAATTCCATCCATGTTGTGGGTGATCTAGGAGACTGGGAGGGACACATATGGAACTGCGGTACTTAGGAACTGAGGGGCTTCAAGTCTCTGCGATGGGCCTTGGGACGATGGGGATGTCGGATTTTTATAGTGGTCGCGATGACGACGAATCCATTCGCACTATCCATCGCGCCTTAGAATTGGGTGTCACCCTAATTGACACCGCCGACATGTACGGACCGTTTACCAATGAGGAGTTGGTGGGTAGAGCCATTGCGGGACATCGGGATGCGGTGGTACTCGCAACCAAGTTTGGCAATCAACGGACGTCCGATGGGAAATTTGTGCGGGTCAACGGGACACCGGAATATGTGAAGAAGGCTGCCGAAGACTCCTTGAGGCGCCTTAAGGTGGACGTTATTGATCTCTATTATTTACACCGTGTAGATCCCACAGTTCCCATCGAAGAGACCGTAGGCGCCATGGCCCAATTGGTCTCTGACGGCAAGGTGCGCTTCTTGGGATTATCCGAAGCGGCCCCGCAAACCATTCGACGGGCTCACCAGGTGCACCCGATCAGTGCGCTGCAGACCGAATACTCATTATGGAGTCGGGATCCGGAAGATGCCATATTGCCCACCGTACGAGAACTCGGAATAGGGTTTGTGGCCTACAGTCCACTCGGCCGAGGATTTTTAACCGGGCGGTTTCAAAAACCCGAAGATTTACCAGAAGACGACTATCGCCGCAACCAACCGCGATTTCAGGGGGAGAACTTTGAAAAAAACCTAGCATTGCTGCGGCGTATTGAAGCCATGGCTCGTGAGATCGATGCCACTCCTGCACAACTGGCCCTCGCCTGGGTCCTCGGTGCGGGACCCGATGTGGTGCCGATTCCCGGGACCAAAAAACGCCAGTATCTCGAAGAGAACCTGAAGGCCGTCAGCATTCACCTCTCAGCCATGGACCGCGAGCGGATTTCCGATGTCATACCAAAAGGTAAGGCCGCTGGCTTACGCTATCCAGACATGAGCACCGTGGATCGGTAATAAAGGGTAGTCGGATATGGCCTCGCTATAATTGGTACAAAACCTCCGTCACATCGTGAGGTTAGGTAGATCAGGGGGGTTACGATGCGAAACCAATGGAATCCTGGCAACCCGTTTCCTTGGTATCAGGAGATGTTGGCCAGTCATCCGGTGTGGCGGGATGAAGAGGGGAGCGTCCATGTCTTTGGATATGATAACGTCTCCACCGTGTTGTCCGATTACCATCGCTTTTCCTCGAACTTTGGTGGGGATGACGATCTGCACCACCCGATCAGTCAGAGCCTTATCGCAACGGATCCGCCGCGGCACCGGGCCCTTCGTGCCCTGGTGTCGCAAGGATTTACGCCCAAGACCATCACAAAACTCAGGCCCCGAATCCAGGAAATCGCTAGCGAACTGGTGGATGCGATGGCCGAACCTTCCAGCGACATTATTGCGGCATTGGCTTACCCCCTACCGGTGATCGTGATCGCCGAGCTGCTTGGCGTGCCGGCCGAAGATCGGGAACAGTTTAAACGATGGTCGGATGCGATGGTTTCAGGAGTGCGTGAAGCTGAGCAGTCCCAAAGTGTGCAAGCCGGAGCGGCTCAAGTGGCCGATC
>JAKAAL010001006.1 GCA_021802375.1 Bacillota bacterium
TGCGAACCCTGCAACCTCACGAAGGGGACGCAGACCGCAGCGGAATTTGGCCATCCCGACGTGCAAGCCCAAGCCCGGAAGCCCCTCCAAGACGCAGCGTTCATGAATGCGACCCGCTGGCGACTGTATCATCGGCTGAAAGCCACCGGACTCCCCGTCGAAGGCGGCTCTAGCGGCCGCACCAAGAAACAGCGCACCGAGCACCATCTGCCCAAAGAGCATTATTATGACGCGCTCTGCGTCGGGGAAAGCACTCCGGATCCATTCACTGGGATACCCGCCTACGTGCAGATCTGGTCGGCCAAAGGACGAGGCCATCGCCAGCGGTGCCGTACCGACCAGCACGGCTTTCCCACGCGCCATCTCTCCCGACAGAAACAACACTTCGGATTCCATACGGGGGACTTCGTGCAAGCGGTCATCTCTCAGGGAAAATACACGGGTACCTGGACCGGTCGGGCGACGGTCAAAGCGAGTGGGCAGATCCGCATTGTCACGAGCACCGGCGTCCATCCCACGACCTCTTATCGCCATTGTCGTGTGTTGCAGCGTGGCAATGGCTGGGTGTATACTCAAAAACTTTTGAATCAGGAAAGGGGGCAGGCGGCTTCCTCCCCGGCCTAAAGGCCGAGGTCTCCGCCGCCAAATTCTGATGAACAAGTATTTTTCACAGGAGAGAGGTGATGGGGTGTCGGCGACAGGACTGGTGGCCACCACCTGGCAAGAAGCTCGGAGACGACCTGGGACGTTGATTTTGGCGTTTGGTACCTCTTCATTGTCGTGCTGTTCGAGTATTTTAGTTTAAGTCACTTGGGGTCGGGATTTTCCGCATGGCTTGTCCGTTTGACCAGTACAGGGTCCTTGCCCCCTTTGCCGGCTAGCCTAGCGTTTAAGCTGGCTTTGGTCTACCTCACCTTTATTTTAATCGTGTTCCCATTTAGTCTCGCAGGACTCGTAGGTGGAGTCGCCGCCGGCCTTTCGGGTCGAAGTTCGCTGACCAGCCTCTTTGCCTATTTTCGCCACGCGGTAGCCAGCTTTTGGGTGAGTCTCGGCCTGGTGGCCTCGGCGTTAGTGGCTACGGCAATCTTGTATTTAGCCGTCGTGCTCTTCCTTAACCTAGGCTCGGTGGACATGGTGTTGGCCGTGGTTACGCGCTTGATTGCCCTGGCCGTGTTAATCTTTTGGCTAGCGACCCTGTTCTACTGGGCAGGCGCCCTCTTTTTAGGAGGCGAACTGGTTCTGCCGGGGTTTTGGAATGCCTTAAGGTGGGTAATTCATCGACCCTGGTTTGCCTTTCGCGCCACTGGCCTGGCGGTGGGGTTGCTCATCGTCGCGGCTGCACTCTTTACCTTCTTGTCCGCTATCCCATTTATCGGCGCGGTCATCTCCATGCTGGCAAGTGGGATCATCTTGACCTTAATCACCACCTTCGCTTTGGTGCTCTATCGCAGCCAGACGGGTTAATGCGTTGCAATCTAGACTTGGCCTGCTTGACTAAAAAATTGTCGCCAAAGGGACTCGTCTTGAGCTGCCCGGCTTAGATGATCGAGACCTTCGTAGAGGGAGTAAATTCCTGAGGCCATCAAACCAAAGGGAAAGATCCAGAAATATAACAATCCCCGCCATCCGCTAAAGCGGATGCGAAAGAGGCCCAAGCCAAAGGTAAAGGTGGCGATAAGGGTGAGGCTCCAACCGGAGCTCAGACCGATCGCGACCGAGCCGAGCGAAATCCCTAAAAACGGCACCCATTCCCGGATAACGCGCCGACGATAGTGGGCGAGAACGATCTGAGCGACGTGGCGATTGCACAGTCGGCTCCGGATCCCCGGGCAACGCGCGCAAATCGCCTTGCCGCAGTGTAGGCACTGCCCGCTGCCCGCCTGCCCGTGCTCGATGCAGTGGTTTTGGGGTGGGGGTTTAGGATTTTCCGGGGCGAATTTCGGCTCAGCCGAATGCAGCGCGCTTTGATAGGCCAGATTAATCAGGCGCATGCGTTCTTCCTGCGCCTGAAAACGCACGGGATCCCGGCCAAAGAGGTCAGGATGGTGACGCCGAGCTTGACGCAAGTACGCCTGGCGAATGAGGTCTGGATCGCGCGTCGGCGAAATGCCCAAGATGTCCCATGGGCTATTTGAGCGACCAGTTGTCATGACCGGAGCCCCCTTGGACGTCGATTCACCGATTAGATCAACCTAGTCAGGGTGAAAACAGTTAGAAAGGGCCCAAGGAACGGCCGGGGCCCTCTCTAACCCTATGCGTACGGCGTCAAATCATGAGTGGCTGAAAACTAGAGGTCGCGGCCCACAAATTCTACAGGGGGTAGGGTGAGCAGGTCCCAAAGGGCGGCACCCCAGGAGAAGCCATCGCCAAAAGCCACCGAGACCAGGCGCTGGCCGGGTTCCAGCAAGTTCTGGATGAGCATGTCGGCTAACGCTAGAATGACGGATGCCGACCCGGTATTCGCGTAATTACGGACGTGAGAAAACACCTTGGAGGTGGGAAAGCGAAGCTCGCCCGCAACAGCATCTAAGATACGCTGATTGGCTTGGTGGGGAACGACCCAGCTTATGTCTTGCGCAGCGGTGGCCGTGTCCGCCAGAACTTGCTTGGCAGCATGGAGATGACCGCGCCGATA
>JAKAAL010001007.1 GCA_021802375.1 Bacillota bacterium
TCAAGCTTATCTTTACCCATAAGTTTTTCGGGATTATGGCGCCAAATTTTTTCGCGGGTATCTTTCGGGGGCAAGCGTTCTCGTCCACAACAAAATTTTGTCCAGGGGGTCCCCAGGCAAAGGTATTTGCGAGAGCGTGTCGAATACCTGAGATATGGTCATCGCGACGCATCAATCCGGCCAATCGATAGATCCTTGGGTATTCCGTGAACTGGGCCTGGCCTCATTGGGGGACGCGCGGTTGACCGCGCGGGCCTTGCGACTCGCTAGTGATTTGGCGGCGCATCCCGATCTTTCGCTGGCTAGCGTCTATCAGAGCGATTGGGCGGGCCTCAAAGCGGGCTACCGCTTCTTCGATAATCCGAAGGTGACGTCGGCCAAACTCCTGGCGCCCCATCAGGCGGCCACGTGGGAACGGGCCGCGACGGACGGCATTGTCCTGGTCGCCCAAGATACCACCTACTTCAATTTCACGCATCACGCGGCCACCACCGGGCTGGGGCCGATTGGTCCCGGCCCGGATCACGGCTTGTTATTGCATAGTGCCTTGGCGCTGACGACGGAGGGCGTGCCGCTGGGCTTGGTCGGTCAAATCGTCTGGGCCCGCGATCCGGAGACGCGGGGGAAGAGTGCCCACCGCCAGCAACTGCCCATTGAAGAAAAGGAAAGTTATCGCTGGCTCCGCATTCAGGACCAGATCGCGGCCCATGTGCCGGATGACGTCAAAACCGTGCTCATGGGGGACCGGGAATCCGATATCTATGATCTCTTCATTGCCCCGCGGACCTCGCAGCAGGAGTTATTGGTCCGCGCGGCGTGGGACCGTAATCTGGCCGATCCGCCGGGACACCATCTGTGGGAGGCGGTGGAAGCGGCCCCGGTCCTCGGAACCATGACGATTACGGTGCCCTCCCAGCCCGGTCAGAGCGAACGGGAGGCGACCTTAGAGCTCCGGACCACCATCGTCCAGATCGCCCGGCCCACACATCGGGCCGTCGCGACAGCGACCGCTCCGCCTCTGACCGTGGTCTTGGCGCGAGAACTCGCGCCGCCGGCCGGAAAGAAATCTATCGAATGGTTGCTCTTGACCACGCTCCCCGTGGCCACCGCCGAGGATGCGGAGCGCATGGTCACCTGGTATAGCTATCGGTGGCGCATTGAGCGCCTGCATTTTACGTTGAAAACCGGGGGCAGTCACGTCGAAGACCTCCAATTGGAAAGCCGGGAGCGGCTCGAACGGGCGATCACCCTCTATTCGATTGTCGCCTGGCGTCTCTTGTGGATGACGTATCAAGTCCGGGTGGTCCCGGACCAGTCCCCTGCTGTCGCCTTTTCGGCCGCGGAAATCGCGGCGTTGGAACGGCTGGCCGCCACACAAAAACCGGCCCGGAAACCCGGACAACCGTTTACGCTACGCGATGCGGTCCGCGCGATGGCCAAACTCGGGGGGTTCCTGGGCCGAAAGAGTGACGGGGAGCCCGGGGTAAAAACCTTGTGGCGGGGGTATCGGCAATTGCAGCTGCTCGTGTGGTGGGACGAGGTGCCCCGCCACCCCTCGTAAGGCCCTTGAGTCTCGTCCTGTCGCGTGGCGCGACAGGGTTTTGGCGTGCCCGGAAACCCCTCGCTCCACTCTCGACGACACGAAGAAAGTGCTCTCTTTCCCCATAACCCATTACGACCTTTGGTTAGCCGGCATGGCCTGGTGTCCGTGTGGTAAAATATTCCTCGCTATGGGTAAAGCTAAGGTCATAATAGGGGGGGTCAACTACCACCGCGTGAACCGAACCACTCGCAACGTCGTAAAGATCCGTTGCTGAGCCAATACGTAGCGTAGAGGCATTAGTCTCACGCTTAAACCACTGGACATTCTCCGTATGCCCCAACAATTTGCAGAGTCCCGTGTAGGCATCCAGAACCTGATCCACGGCCCAATCAAATCCTAATCCGTCCGCACTCAAGTTCATCTCAGCAAAAGACCACTTAAAAGCATAGTCGTGACGATCAAAAGTATTAGCGATTTTGTTTCTTGTCCCGTCGAATCGAGTCATCCGCGAATTGTAGTCGGTCGCTTTATCAATGGCAAACGCCAAATACGTGAGTATGGCACGTGCTTCTTGGAAAGAATGGTTGGCCAACACTTCCGTCTTAACTTCATGAAACCCCTCGACATATGTCACTAAAGTCAGGAGTTGGCGGGACGTGAACAGATCCTTCCATTGGCGATAACCGTTGCGCAAGGCCTCTCGTGTTTTCGCGCCTTCAGGAATTTCCTCAAGGGGTATCCATCCTTTGGCTTCCCAGTGGGGTGCATTATTTGCCAACATAACAGCGGCTTCTAAAACAGCATTTTCGTCCTCCAATGTTGGCAATCTGAATCTGCGACCTTTGCCTGTTGTGTAAACTACCGCATACAGTTGGAAACCCATTTGCCCAGATTGCGCCTGATGTTTAATCACCTTTCCATCGGTGAGATTGTGGCATCGAGGGCACAACGCGGATCCCCGCTTGACTGTACCCTGCTCAGGATCGTAGTTGGGCTCTTCTTTTACATCCACAAATTCAAACCGAGGGCGATTATCTGTTGCGTTTACTACGAGTCTTATAGCCAATGGAAGGATCTGTTCACGTCC
>JAKAAL010000034.1 GCA_021802375.1 Bacillota bacterium
TGATGCCATTATTGCGCAAGGAGGCAATAATCTCTCGGGGGGTCAAAAGCAACGCCTCTGCATTGCCCGGGCCATTGTGCGGCATCCGGAAATTTACATTTTTGATGATAGCTTTTCCGCTCTAGATTATCGAACCGATAGTGACTTACGCGCCGCGTTAAAAAAAGAGTTGAAGGATGCTACTCTCCTCATTGTGGCACAGCGAGTCAGCACGGTGATGGATGCCGATCAGATCATTGTCTTGGAAGAAGGTCGTGTGGTTGGAGTGGGGACGCATTCGGAACTCCTTCAATCGTCGCCGGTCTATAAAGAAATCGTGGCATCGCAGCTATCCCAGGAGGAAATCGCATGAGTCAAAACGAGCGGTATGGGGGCAATCGGTCCGGGCCGCTCGATGGGCGGGGTCCCGGAGGCTTTGGGGGGGCCGGGGGCTTTGGCATGCCCGTGCAAAAGGCCAAAAATGCTAAAGGAGCCTTTTTTCGTTTGCTTGGCTATTTTCGACCCCAAGCCCTTTGGCTTATCGTGGTCGCTGTCGCTGCAGTCGCGAGTACCATCTTCAGCATTATCAGCCCCAAGGTTCTAGGAAACATTACGACGGATATTTTTCAAGGATATATTCAAAGTCTGCGGGGGGTGCCCGGTGGCGGAGTCAATTTCCCGCAGATCGTGCAGGCGTTGGCCTATCTGGCTGCGCTTTACGTATTTAGCGCGATTTTTAGTTACATCCAGCAATACATCATGGCCGGGGTCGCGCAACGCACCATCTATGCGCTTAGGCGGCAGGTGATGGACAAACTAGGGCGGTTGCCGATCAAGTACTTTGATACCCATCCCCACGGGGATGTTCTGAGCCGCTTTGTTAACGATTTTGACAATATTAGTTCGACGCTGCAACAAAGTTTGACCCAAGCCGTCACCGCGATCATCACCTTTATCGGCGTTATTGTCATGATGCTGACCATAAGCCCCTTGATGACGCTGGTGATTGTGCTGACGCTCCCTCTTAGTTTCGTGGCCACTAGGGTCATAGCAAAGCGGTCTCAGACCTATTTTGGGCAACGCCAAAAAAGACTAGGGGAACTCAACGGTCATGTGGAAGAAATGTATACCGGGCATTCCATCGTCAAGGCGTTCGGTCGGGAACGGCAGTCGGTGGAGGCATTCAATTCAATAAATGAACGCCTTTATGAATCAAGCTGGAAGGCACAATTCGTGACGGGCATTATTATGCCGCTGATGAACGTGATTGGGAATCTAGGCTACGTGCTAGTCAGCGTTATCGGAGGCATCCTCGTGGCACGTGGGAGCCTTCCTATCGGGGACATTCAGGCCTTCATTCAATACGCCCGCCAGTTTACGCAGCCCATTACGCAACTGGCCAGTATCTCTAACGTCATCCAATCCACCCTGGCGTCGGCAGAGCGCGTGTTTGAGATTTTGGATGAGCCCGAAGAGATACAGGATGCCGAATCCCTCGACGAACTGCATCGGGTCTCGGGATCAGTTCGATTTGACGGTGTGGACTTCCAATATCAAGCGGGAGAACCTCTCATTACCAGCATGAATATTGACGTGAAGGCGGGTGAAATGGTTGCGATCGTGGGACCCACGGGTGCTGGCAAGACCACTTTAGTGAACTTATTGATGCGGTTTTACGATGTCGATGCCGGGGCCATCACCGTGGACGGGGTGGATATCCGCCAGGTGCCGCGAAGCAGTCTACGACACAGCTTTGGCATGGTGCTACAGGACACCTGGCTGTTTCATGGGACTATTCGGGACAATATCGGATACGGCGGACAGGATGTTAGCGAGGATAAGATCATTGCCGCCGCCAAGGCGGCCCGGGCTGATCACTTTATTCGGACCTTACCAGATGGCTACGATACCGTGCTGAATGAGGAGGCTTCGAATATTTCGCTAGGTCAGCGCCAACTCTTGACCATTGCCCGGGCGATCTTAGCCGACCCCGCAATTATGATCCTGGATGAGGCCACCAGTAGCGTGGATACCCGAACCGAAGTGCTGATTCAAGATGCCATGCACCATCTGATGCAAGGCCGCACCAGCTTTGTAATCGCGCACCGCCTGTCGACAATACGGAACGCAGACCTAATTCTCGTGATGAATCACGGCCGCGTCATCGAACAGGGAACTCATCAAGCGCTGCTCGCCCAAAACGGGTTTTACCGGGATCTCTATATGAGTCAGTTCGAGAAGGCAAAGGAACCTCGGGTTGCCTCATGGTCAGGCTAAGCCCGTGCGATGCTGTTCCACCGCAAATCCACAATCAGGTTGGCGTCTAGCGTTCTCGAATAGAATCCCGGTCCGTTTCGGTCCCGGGCATTAGCAATCGGAGCCAGTTGCAGGGCAGAGCGTCCAACCACGAGCGTGGCGGTTGGATCCACGTGGAGGATTCGAAAGGACTTCTTAAAGTGGCGATCGGGTTGGCCTAATGGGCATAAGTAACTGGGCGCTGATGGTCGTTAAGAGCAGGCGACGCTTGGGGTCATGACGAGATGGGCTGCGATCAGACGACTATCTTCTTCGGTCTGACCCGTAGGCGAAGATCGAGGGCGCCCGGGGAATGCGAAATGACCGCGATGGCACTCGAAAAAAGTGTGGCATATCGTTCTGCGCTAAAAATCCGTCATCTGACAAAAAAGTCCCAATACAGAACGCGCAACCTTCGCCGCATTCTGTTTGTGGTTCAATTTTAGGTTGTCGCTAAAATCCGATGTTTTGGATGACATTTCCGCGTCTTAGCAGGAAAATTCCTCTTGCGTCGGGAATAGGTTAGTCAGTGATGTTTAGCTATTCGAGACAGGAGGGATTTATTTGGCAACCACGTTAAGCGAGGCAAACGCCATCTCAGAAGAGGCGTTAGCGCGCTATCAAGCTCAATTCCGCGAAAAGCCCGAACATCGGGTGGTGATGAATGCTATCCTTAAGAATGGGATTGGGGCGGTAGCATTGGATCACGAGGCCGCAAATCGGATGACCCACACCTTTTCGCACGAAATTGAGACGGGCCCGATTACCAACCAAAAGCAAAGCGGAAGGTGTTGGCTCTTTGCTGGCCTTAATGTGCTCCGTGTCGATATTGCCCGGAAGATCGATCTTAAGGAATTTCAGTTATCCCAGAGCTACATGATGTTTTGGGATAAATTGGAGAAAGCGAACTACTTCCTGGAGAGTATCTTAGAGACGGCCTCGGAGCCGTCCAGCGGCCGGCTTGTCGCTTGGCTATTGTCGGGACCTTTGCAAGATGGGGGCCAGTGGGACATGTTTGTGAATCTGGTCAACAAATATGGTGTGGTTCCGCAAACCGTGATGCCTGAATCCTTTCATTCTAGTCAGTCCATGATGATGAATCGAATTTTGACAAGTAAACTCCGCGAAGATGCTGCACGCCTTCGGCAGTCGCATGCGTCAGGGCGCCCCCTCGCTGCGCTGCGGGGTGACAAAGAGATGATGATGGCGGAGTTCTATCAAATGCTCTGTCATTTTTTAGGGGAGCCACCTGAAGCGTTCGACTTCGAGTATCGAGACGAGAAAAACGAGTATCATGCGGAAAGAAATCTGACCCCCAAGACTTTTTATGCTCGATTTGTGGACCGGAACCTTGAGGATTACGTCAGTGTCATTAATGCCCCTACTGCAGATAAACCATTTAATCACACGTATACGGTGCAATATCTAGGCAACGTGGTGGGTGGTCGCGATGTCCTTTACTTGAACGTGGACGTCAAGATCCTCCGCGATCTGGCGGTAGCGCAGATAAAGGACAACGAACCGGTGTGGTTTGGTTGCGATGTCGGCAAGATGATGGATCGGGATCGGGGAAGTTTAGATCCCGAACAGTATGCTTTTGCCGCCGCTTTAGACGTCGATCTCGAGATGAGTAAAGCCAATCGCCTCGACTATGGGGACAGCTTAATGACCCACGCGATGGTATTTATGGGTGTCAATCTGGTCAATGGCGAGCCCAACCGGTGGAAGGTCGAAAACAGCTGGGGGACGGAGACCGGCAACAAGGGGTATTACGTGATGAGCCAGAAGTGGTTTGATGAATACATGTACCAGGTCGTCGTGCATAAGAAGTACCTGCCTGACCATTTGCTAGAGGCCCTGACCGAAACTCCCAAGCAACTCGATCCATGGGATCCCATGGGCTCCTTGGCCTAGGGCCACGAATCAAGGCCGTCGTCAGACGGCCTTGATTCTAATCTTCGTCACTGCATGCGACTGCCCGACTCGGGGACCTTGCCGATTACCGCGAGATGTCCAGCAAAATTTTGCCAGTGCTAGCGCGGCTCTCGATCCATTGGTGGGATAACGCCGCCTGTTCCAATGGATATTTGCGCCCGATTTGCATGGTGAGTTGTCCCGTTATGACATAGTTCAAGACCGCTTCGGCCACTGGTTTTAGCAGTTGCGGCCGAGTCGCGCGAACGGTCCCGAGGCTAAAGCCCAGCACCGAACGGCATGTGGCATGGAGATCGCTCACACGAATTTTACCTACCTGCCCACTGGCGCTCCCAAAATGAACGAGACGGCCGAACGGTGCTAAGACCTCCATACTCCGTTCGGATACGGTGCCTCCCACGGAGTCAAGGATCAGGTCGACCCCGTGGCCTTGTGTCAGGTCGTGAATTTCTTGGACAAAATCTCGTTCTCGGTAGTTAATGACGTGATCGGCTCCAGCTGCTTGCGCTGCAGATCGCTTAGCATCGTCACTGACCGTGCCGTAGATTGTAGAGGCGCCTAAAATACGGGCCAGTTGAATGGCTGTGGTACCCACGCCCCCGGCGGCCGCATGGATGAGGACCTTTTCTCCGGATTGGAGCCTTCCGACGTCGTGAAGGAGCTTATAGGAGGTGAACCCCACCGTCGGAAGCGCGGCCGCCGTGTCCCATTCCATGTTGTGGGGAATTGGGAACACCAGTTCACGAGAGGCGGTGACATATTCCGCATACGAGCCCCCATCGGGAAATGCCACGACAAAGCTTCCTATCGCGATGTCCCGAACCTCGGATCCTACAGCAGTAACAACGCCGGCCGCATCCAGCCCTGGAATGAAGGGGGGGTGTCCGGCGCCGTGGTAGCGTCCCTGGCGTGCCTTAACGTCGGCGAAATTGACGCTGCTCCTTACCACGCGAATCAGGACCTGGTTCGGTGTGGGCAGAGGCTTAGGCAGATCCACGAGGCGCAAGACCTCTGGGCCTCCAAACTCGCTTACGACAACTGCTCTCGTTGAAAAAACCCCCCGTTCGATCCGTTTGCGTCATCGTATCGGATCCGGGCTGAAATCTCAATCAAAAACGTCTCGACTGCCGATGCTCATAACCACGCCGAGTCGTATGCCCAATCCACCGGGTTAGGAATTGATTTCGGGCCAAAATGGTTACGAGCATCCGAAGCTTCTTGATGCGCGGTGGTCACTCACCCGCGCTATACACATGATATTGCGCGATGACGTCAATCAGTTCATGTCGGTTGCTAGTGTCTGTTTTCCGATAGATATTCCGTAAATGGGTCTTTAGGGTATTTATCGAAATGTAGAGTGTGCCCAGGATGTCTTGGTTATTGGACCCGGCCAGCAGAAGATCCACGATTTTTCGTTCTTGTTGGGTGAGTTTAGCCTCCACGTAAAAACTTTCGGGATGAAGGGTGGGGCCTAAGACCCTTTTGTCGGTGCGGGTGGTCGTCGCGGCCCGTACGCTCGCGAACGGTAGCAACAGCGCCAAGCCCAAAACCGACGCGGCGACGAGCCATCCGGGAGCCATCTGCGGAATCCGGGAGACGAGCACCCATGGTGTACTGATCGCCATGGTGATAATGCCTAAACCAACGCCTAGTACTCGGGGTCCGTGGCGAAGAAATCCGAACAAAATGGAAAGCCACCAGAGTACGAGCACCCACGCTCCAATCGAAAGAATGGCTAAGAGATACCCAATGTCCATCCCATGGGGAACTTCGATGCGACAAAGCAAGGCCGCCACTACCGTGGAACACCCCGTGTATACCAGCCATCTGGTGTTTTTGCGGAGTACTAAGGGAATCGCTGCTGTCGCCCCGATAAAGGCGAGAGACCACGAAACACCACCGATGAGGCTAGAATGTGCGGAGAGCACGCCGTGAACCGCGTCTTGAACCGTCGTGGCTAGGCCCATACCCAGAACGAAGAATATGCCGAAACCGAGTCCCAAGAGTTTTTTCGGAATCTTGATGTCCGAGGAAAATTTCTTACTAGGTAGTCCATTGGGAACCCGCAGGTATACCATGGTCATGAATAGAAGCCCGACTGCGGAACTCCCTAGCATACCCACCCACTGGGAGCCTAGGCCGAGTATCAAGGCCACAGCAAGACTACCTAACCAGGCCAGGACGAACATGTGGCGTCGGGATCCGGACATCGTTGGGATTCGTCTGAACCAATCGTAGAGTATGGGATAAGCCGCCACAATAAGAGCCACGAGGCTCACCTCACGAGGCAGCACGATGATAGCCACGGTGCCGAGCACCGAGGATACTAAGGCGATCATTTTGATTGCGGGACCAGAGTAGTCTCGAAACTTGCTGGTTTTGAGTGACCAGGCCGAACCGATGAAGCCGAGGCCCAGGGTTGGCAAAATTACCGTGTAGGTCCGCATTGCGGCAAGAGTGGGGGGATTCACCACGTGCCATAATAAAAACTCAAGCCATCCGCCGGTCAATATGGATAACCCGACCAGCCAGCGAGTCGCGTCGGCTTTATTGTGAAAGGCGTGCAACATACATCATTTCCTCCATTCATAGATACGTGGTATATTATGGTAAAATTAAATAGGATCCGGAGCGGGGTGAGGAGGGGGCTACCCCCCCAAACTTGTCGGGAGTTACATCGGTCTTAAAGGGGTGAAATTTAGTGAAGGTGGAGCGGCGATTGCGGATTGTGCTAGTCGAGGATGAGCCTCTGTTCCGGGATCTCTTGGCCTCTACGTTGAGGCAACAAGCGGGGCTAGAGGTCGTCGGAATATTTTCCAATGGGCGCGACGCGATGTTGTCCATGAAAGACCTAAATCCGGATGTGGTGGTGCTAGACATCGACTTGGGAGCAGGAGACACGGGATTTGAGGTAGGATTACGGGCGCGGCAAGTTATTCCGGAAGTTGGCGTTGTGCTCTTATCAAATTACGATGAGCCCGGTATTTTAGCGGCGATCCCCGCCAAAGAAGCGTACGGATGGTCTTATCTATTGAAAAAGTCGGTAGCCAGCTTAGACTCGCTGCTTCGTGCCATAGAGGGTTCCGCTTGTGGACTGATGGTGATCGATCCGCATTTGCTGCGTGCCTTTAGGCCTGGTCACAATGAGCCACTGGACCGCCTGACTCCGAGACAACGCGAGGTACTCTCGTTGATTGCCATGGGTTTTTCGAATCACTCGATAGCCCAAAAACTGACGATCACCGAAAAGTCGGTAGAAAATCAGATTTCCTTGATCTATCAAAACCTCGGCCTCCAATCGGCAGACCCCGGTATCCATCCACGGGTTACAGCCGCCTTTCGGTACGCCAACGCGGTTCGGCGTTGACGGGTTCGTCTATAGGTGCCCCCGGGCAAGCGCAAACCGCTTCCGATCGACTCCACCCTTACTTACCCACAACCTAGTGCTTACCGTAGTGGGCATGGAGATCCCGGTCCAAATCCTTAACCTGATTTAACACCACGCCGATGACACGAGAACCGGTTTGTCGTAGCAGTTGCAACGCTTTTTGGTCCGCCCGGCGTGATTTGAAACCAGACTTAATCACGTAAAGGACTCCATCCATTTGGCGACCCAAAATGGCAGCGTCGGCCAAGCCCAGAACCGGTGGGGCATCGACCAGGACCCAATCGAAGTGTTGTCTTAAAGTCTGGAGCAATTCCACACAGGTGGTGGACTCCAGTAAGTCGGCGGGATTGGGCGGCAACGGTCCCGATGTTAACACCGACAAATGGTCGACGGGACCCTTATGGAGAACAGAAAGAATATTGAGGCCCTTAGCGATCACCGTGGTGTAGCCTTGGAGATTGGGTAATCTGAAAATCTTGTGCTGTGCCGGGCGTCGCAAATCGGCATCGACAACCACGGTGCGGCTGCCCGACTGGGCCATCACGGTGGCAAGGTTGGCTACGGTCAACGATTTACCCGCTTCGGGTATGGCCGACGTGACCAACAGAGTGCGTAAGTCATGTACGGCCTTCACATATTCGATATTCGTGCGTATTCCTCGGTACGCTTCATTCCACGCAGTGCTAGGCTCGTCGTGACTGATTAATTTCGGATCGCGCTTCATGACGTCGTCTCCTTTTTCTGGATTTCGATGACATTTTGGGTCTGCCTAAAAACAGCGGAATTTCCCCCAAGATCGGCAACTGGGTGTATCTTATCGCCTCTTGCGCGGTCTCAATGGAGTCGTTGAGGAGAGCCGAGATGATAATGAGGCAGAGGCTCGCGACAAGACACATTAAGCCTAATGCTACGGCCAGAGATCGCGGGCTAAGGGAAATCGGGACCGGGTTCATATTTGCGGAACTGACCATGCGCAATACGGACGATCCCGTGACCTGATGAGCGGTTTTCACCAAGGTAGTGGCTACCGCCTCGGCCATGGTTTTGGCAAGAGAAGCGCCGACGCCTTTCGCCACGATGCTGATTAAATTCGTATTGGGCTCGGCGGTGACCGCTATGTCGCGTGCTAGTACGGACAGGGGCAAATCGGGAACCACGAACTGCTGTACCGATCGCAACAGAGCAGGACTGGTCGCCATGGTGGCATAGGTGTTGACTAACTGTTGACCGGCAACCAGACCATTAAGCATATTTTGAGCCGTGCTGTGATTCGGAATGACCATGACTAAACTTTGACTTTGGTAAACCGGTGGTATTTCATATCGGCCGAGTGCCCATCCCGATCCAGTGCCCAGCGCGGCACAGAGCACCACAAGCCATAGTCGTCTTTTCAGGGTAGTTACTACATTCATCCCCGCGTGCCTCCTTTGGTCATTGCTAGTCTATTGAGGCTCTGTTGCTCTTGGCAATCACCCTGTCCGGGTGATTGCCAGGAGTCACCCGCTCATGGTCCAATCACTCCATAAGTAGCCTGGGTTCGCGCGCGTTTTCATCCAAATCCGACGTGAAGCCACCATGAAGTGGGGGGAATTTCCTGTGGATTCTGCTTCAGCGTTAATTGTCATGACCGCGACCATTGATCCGGGGCGTTTGGATAACCTGGTTTTGATGGATCCCCAACTTCGTTGGAATCAGTACCAGGAATCTTTGGGGTTTTGGCTAAACCATCCAAGCGTCAAAGATGTAGTCTTCTTTGAAAATAGTGGGTGTGCGGTGGATTTTTCTCCCGTGCAGCAGGCGGCCACGCGCCTGGGTAAGCGTCTGGAAATCGTGACGTATAAAGGAAATGCGGGAACCAGTGAGAGAGGCCGTGGTTACGGTGAGGGGGAATTGTTGAACCGCGTCTTGAATCAAAGCTACCTGATTCGAGACCAGGAAAGCTTCTTCAAAGTGACGGGCCGCTTCAAGGTTCTCAATTTTGCTCGCCTAGAAGCCAGCTCAAGACACCAGCCGGTTGTGGTGAACGCACGTTCTCTGAAAAAACGGCAGTGGGTAGATACCCGGTTCTTTAAAATGACTCCAAAATTTTACCGGGATCACTTGGCTCATGTGCATCAAGAAGCCAATTCGATTGATTATGTATTGGGAGAAGGTTATGCCCGAGCTTTGCACGGCCTAAGCTTGCCTGCTTTTCGGGTTCCGCTCCAGGTGGTTGGGGTGGCCGGAAATGGCAACCCATACCAGGATTCACCGCTAAAATTGGCCGTAAAGTCCGTATTCGCCCTGACCGGGTGCTACCGGGTTTAACCGCGAGGCGCTCTTAGGAGTCGCATCATAAGCGGATGGTAGCGGTGTCCGACTGGATTCGATGGCGGCGCATAGTATTGACCCAGTAAAATCGGCAACGCATCAGGGCAGGACACCCGAAGGGTTTCGCCTTGCCCCATAGCGTTTTGCGCCGGTTCTTCGGAAGCATAGCACTTTAACATCATCCCCTTGATCCAGACCTCTTCGGCCGTCAAACGCTGTGGAATGGGAGGAGAAAACTGGTGAGACCGCTGAGGAAACGAGATGTCTTGGGTGCCGATTTGATATTCCTGATTATATTCCGCCCACTCATAGACGGGAATGCCGAGTGTTTTCGCTTCGCATTGAACGACTAGGCTTGTGATGTCGTGGTCGATGTGCCCGCCCTCAAAGCCTTGGGTATAGATCAGATCGGGCTGGAGCCAGGAGAGAGTGCTGTGAATTTCTCTGCCCAAGGGTGCAAGAAATCGATGCAGACCTCGATCGGGAAAACCGAGACAGTGAATGTGATCGGCGGGGATACCGATCAGTCCCAGGGCTTTTTCTGCCTCTTGGCGACGGCGGTCGACAATGTTTTTTTGCACACGTCCCGAGGCGGTCCAGGACCAGCCACGGCCATTGGTGGTAAATATGATATCAACGGTGGCCCCGGTTTTCCGATGTCGAAAGATAGTGGCGCCCACGCCGATGGTCTCGTCGTCGGGGTGGGCGGCCACTACGACGATACGAAGGGGAACGAAGAAAGATGGATCGGCCTTACCAATGTGCCGACCCATCATATGGTTGGGATATCGGGCAAATCCGCGGATCCAGTCTGAGGTTCTAATTATGCGATCCTTCCAATACATGGGCTATTCCTCCGTATAAAGATAGTGGGCTGGGACTTCCTTTCCTCTGAAGCTAGTCCCAGGGGTTCGTGTGCACGACCCGGGATTTGAAGCGTTTTATCTCCGAAAATATGGCGATGCCATGCATCATGCGCATAAACGGGCGCTCGTATTGATGACCCGCAAACTGGCCGACGTGACTTAGGGGTTCGTGACCCCCAATCAACTTTGTGATGGAAGGATTGGGTCTTAACCCTGTAGCTCGGTCGACCATTTACCAGTGCCTCCCTGCCCTGACCTGGTTAATTACAACCAGTGTCGTCGTTTACGCCTTCTTGTCCGCCGCTGGTTAGGAACTAATGCTTGACTTTTTACCACGGGTCTTTGCGATTTAACGTTCGTTGGCCGGGTTCTCCTAGTCCGGGGTCGGACCTTTCTTGGAACGAGACCAAATTGGGGGATGGCCCCCAACACCGAGAGCTCAGTCCATCGCCCAATTTCTGCCTCCGAACCAATCGCAGTATGGAGACTCTCTCGGATGCTGGCCACGAGTATAGAGGCCATGATTGACAACAAAAGAGCCAATAGATCGGCCCGCATGGGACTCGGTGAAACGTGGCTCAACTGGGGGATGGCAGGCGCCGCGACGGCTAGGACAGGTGTCCCAATTAGGGTATCTAGTCGTGTTTTAAGCGCCTGGGCCAGGGTGTTGGCCAATGTGGCGGCGCCCGTAGGGCTGGTGTTGGTCGCTGTCACGTTAAAGAGATTGGTATTGGGGATCTGAGCGGTCGTGACGTGCTGTCGTATGCTGGACTGCGACATGGGCGATGCTAGAGCGGTTTGCGCGAGGGCGAGAACCTGTTGACTATCAGCCATGGCGGCAAACGTCTCAGTAAATTGTTGACCCTCCACCAGGTTTCTGAGGTGACGCCCAGGGACCACCATGACGAGCGCACTACTTTGATAAGTCTTGGCAATGAGATAATGGTTGGCCGCTGCAGTGCCCAAAGTGCTGATAGTGACCAATCCCAAGCTTATCCCAATATGGTGTCGAATCCGCATCCCTAACGACACAAAAACCCCTCCCGCCACGCTAGCTGTCCCATCTAACGATAGACGAACCGTGTTTGGAAACGCTATCGCCTCGGCGGGGTGAGTTGGCTTGGGTGAAACGACCATGATGTAGCGGATGGGCGTCTGGTCTCCAATCGGATGGGTTCTCCAAAAATCCCGGCCGACGACGCCAACACCACTTTGCGCACCTGGTGCGCTCGAGCCGCGTTGAGCACGTTTAGAGTCCCAATCAGGTTGACCGATGCATCGTGGATCGGGTCTACCATACTCCTCTGATTGCCCACAGAGGCCGCTAGATGATACACCACCTGACAATCTCGAATGGCCATTTCTATCGTCTGGGTATCTTCTACATCACCCCGAATCACCTCTAAGGAGTCCTTGATGGCTTCTAAATTGTCTAGAAATCCGGTGCTGATGTTGTCCAGCACCACCACCTGGTGTCCTCTTTTTAGCAATTCTCGCACCACGTGCGAGCCAATGAATCCTGCACCGCCAGTCACCAGCATCCGCATGATATTTATGCCCCCTTTTTTGTCGACGTGGAACGATCTGCCGGATCCCTTTGGTGTTTCAGATCCAAGGCGCTGACCAGGACGGTTCGGACGCAGGTGTTGAAAAATGCCCAAGACGTCGTCGCGTAGCGAGGTCCGAGCCGCATGGGCTCTTGAACCAGTCGATATAGCCATTCCAAACCTGTGCGTTGCATCCAGATCGGGGCTCTACTATTTAATCCCGCCAGGATGTCTAACCCTCCGCCGATTCCTAATGCAAACCGGATTGAACTCCGTGCCAGATTATGGGTGAGCCACGACTGTTCACGGGGGGTCCCCATGCCTAAGACCAGCAAATCGGCACCAGATGTTTGAATATCGGATAACACCGCTTCCTGTTCGGTCAGAGTCGTCAAGTATCCGTGGTGTTGGCCCACCACCTGCAACCCCGGGTATAGTAGGAGTAATCGGGAACCGGCCAATTCCGGCACGCCAGGTCGGCCCCCTAGTAGATACACCCGCAATGGTTTTCCGGCAAATGTTCTGCACACCGCATCAAAAAACTCCATTGCCGGAATTCGGGGGATTTTTATTCCATAAAGAATCCGACTAGCCCAGTAGATGGGCCAGCCGTCCACACTAATTAGAGGAGCCTGGTCGATGAGTCCTGCAACTCGTGTGTAGTGGGTATAGGCATACCAATTGGCCACGTTGATTGAGGTATACCATTGCTGGATACCGCCAGCCAGGGACCGGGCCACCAAGTCAAGTAAATCCTCGATGGCTAGGTCATCTACTGGACATCCAAGTATGATGTGACGCATGGCATTCGCCTCCTGGCCCAGTCGGCTATGAATCAAGACATTTATCATTGTTTCGGAGTCCTCTTTAGATGCCTATCCTCTTTAATGGGTGATTAGCGTTTTCACCCTAGTTTCGGGATAACCGTATTA
>JAKAAL010001008.1 GCA_021802375.1 Bacillota bacterium
TGGCTCCTTCCTGAGGCACATTGCTGATCTGAGGGTAAAGCAGACCATTTTTCACCGCCGCATCATCCTTGCGGAGCCCTGCGGCACGATTTCGCAATCCTAAGGGTACCGAATCAACCCTGAAGCGATGGTTCCATAAGATCGAAATAAATGGAGTTGGTGCCCTTCACGAGGCCCCCAGCTTGTCAATCTGGGGAGACAGAGGGCTCGTACAGGTTCCAGGTGGGTGATCAATGAGATCGCAGGCAGGACAAATTTGTGAGGTTGGTTAACCCCACTGTTTCGCCTCACGCTGTGGAAGTGAAGTGAAGGAGGTCGTAAGGGCAATCAGACGGGGTCGATGGGGCCGCATGCGCAGTGCGGCCAGTCGTTCGCGATTCCGTGAAGGACTGGCAATGGTAGTACCGATCCATGGGATAGTGCCACGTGAATCGTTCGCAACATTCCTCCAGCGGAAAGCGGCGACCCGCCGGCGATTTTTTCGGACGATCATCAATAATATGACCCTCTGCGCGGCACACCCACGTCGGGATGGTCGAGCGTTCCTGGCCCGATGACGCGGAGCAGATTGAGCACCAATAGAGCAACCGATAAAATCATGGCGTTGGTGGGAAACTTACCTGAGGGCAACCGTTCAAGAACTTATCCGTCTGGTATTCACGGTGATACTACTCCATCGTTCCGTGATTTGGACATTACGGCAACATAGCCCGATCGGCTGGGATTCGGGTTGGGCTGACGGCTGAAATGCGCAATCTGCGCTAAACGCGAATGCTATAAGGGGAGGAGCGTGCTGTCCGACAGTTCCTCCTGAATCACATAGTAGGCCCCGTGAAAATGGAAGCTATGATGACAACTTATTGATTCAAACCAATGCCAAAATAAGTTAGCCTCAACAGCGCGATAAAGGGTTTTTCGCTCACGGAGATGCTCGGCCGTGCCTTCGGCACGCGCCACGGCCAACCACTCGCCGCGCGATTCCCGACTGAGATTGCGCTTAATCAGGAACTCTGCGTGTATCGCCCAACACACCGCCACATTGTCCGTACTATCGTTGCCCGAATCCACGCGAACCCAGAACGTTGCATTGGCAGGACGCGCCACGCACGGTCTCAGGCATTCGGGGAGAAATGCGAAAGTGTCTTCCGTTGTTTTTCTTCCTAGTTAGAGCTCAATTCCTAGACCATAGCCTTCGTGCCCCAGATCGGCGAAGTTCGAGGCGAAACCATCCGATCTCTTGTCGGTTCCGGAAACCCCTTGCCTCTGGGTTTTGCTGTTGTCGAACGGGGCCACATCGAAGATCCAGCGGCACGTAGTTCTACGAACCGATACGAATCGATTGACAACGGCGATGCTTTCGGAGCAATTGGTCAGAACTCGCGTTCACCCGGGCATTCTAGTGGATGTCTGCCTCCGGAGCTGCCGCTGGGCCTTGCCGTTGTGGGAGTGTGGGAACCGACGGGACCTGCTGCAAGCTCGGCGAGATCGAGAAAAACGGACCGCTTTACTATGATTCAAGCCGTTTTTTCCCTTGTGCCATCATGTCGATGTACGACACGATCACGTCGTGGTGGGTATTGAACCTCCTAGGTACAGGCAGGCATACCTTGGACATCGAGAGTTTTTCGGGCGTCACGCCGTACGTCATCGCACAAAACGCAGGGTCGCTTCTCTTGGTGGATGCCCACCATCGGACGACCCTTTCATGGCTAACCAACGTGCCTTATGGGATAATAGATGGGTATGGTTCACTCATTGGCCATTACGATACCTACTGGAACACTAGCTAGGGGAGACATGATGATGACTTTAGAGCAAACTCTGTACATTGTGCGTCATGGCCAAAGCATTGCCAATGCTTCGCGTGTGATGCAAGGGTGGTGGAACTCTTCGCTATCGCTCGCCGGCCAGCAAGAGGTGGCTCGCCTCAAACCATTTCTCCCTGCCAATGTCCCTATTATTGCGAGTGATTTAGATCGGGCGCGCCAAACCGCAGAAATTTTACAGGCAGACGCCCAAGCAACGATCCTGGACCGACGACTTAGGGAAGTAAACGTAGGCGATTGGCAAGGACGTGCCAAAGCCGAATTGATTTACGAACGAGAATGGCAGGACTTTATGACAAGCCCGGAACACTTTCAGTTCCCCCGCGGGGAGGCGTTGACTGCGGTGGTACAAAGACTAAGAACAGTTATGGATGAAATAACTGACGCGGCCGCAGTTCTGATCACTCATCGTCTAGCCCTGCGGTGTTTGTTAAGTGATTTAACACAAAATTGGAACGGCCTGCACCACATCGCCATACCCAATGCCTCAATTACGCTAATTCAGAGGAGTTGTGGTAAGAGTTGGGATATCAAAACCGTGGGATGGGTGCCCTAAGGGAGAGGCTATTTCGGCCTAATCTGCCCAAAAACGGAGGAATTTCCTCTTAGAGGCTGGTGGTCGCCCCCAAGATGGCCTGAGCGGGGTTCTCCTGTTCTCCTCTGCGTTGACCAATACCCAGGAGGACAGGTAGAGTCTGAATATCGCAACACATTTGGCACACGCTGAATTTCTGTCGAAGCGGGGAACCCAGGTCATTGGGGCGAATCTCTAGCCACACCGCTGGAGTAGGGAGACAGATCC